>NZ_JBYIQP010000082.1:0-32320 GCF_057707665.1 Actinacidiphila sp. bgisy167
CCCCCCCCCCCCCCCCCCCCCCCCCCCCCCCCCCCCCCCCCCCCCCGCCGCCCTCGGTCCGTCACGCCTCCGGGCGCATGCCCAGGGTCCGTACGACTTCCTGGACGTTGGCGTACCGCCGGTTGTCGCCGGGGAGTCCGTCCACCAGGTCGGTCAGGGGGTCCGGCGCGTGCCGTTCGCGCAGGGCGCGCAGCAGGTCGCCGCGCCGCGCGGGGAAGGGCTGCCGGGTCAGATGCCGGGCGAGCTCGAACCGCACCTCCGCGCCCTCGGGGGCACCCGCCCACGCCGGTCCGGTGCCCACCTCGGGGTCGTCGTCGGCGGCGGGCTCCGGGTCGTACCACTCGTCGACCCGGGTGGGGTGTCCGGAGCGCAGCATCCCGCGGAGTTCGTGCTTCATCTCGTCGTCGCGGTGGACGCTCAGCCGGTCGCTTCCTCGTTGCACGGTGGCTCCTCTCCTTCAGGGGTCGGGCCTGTCCCTCGTCTACCCAGAGCGGGGACCTGATGCCTGTTGAATGCCCGCATAAGCGGATGAATCCCCCTACTGCGGGTACCAATCGGGCGAGGTGACAGGAGGCGAAAGGAAGGTGCGCGCCCCATGAGCCGCTACCCCGGCGGGGTCGATCCCGCAGATCTGGACGAACGACAACTGGTGCAGGAACTAGAGTCGGTCCACCGGACCCGCCACGAGACGCTGCTCTACGGTTCCGGGGCGGCCCTCGACGCCCACAACTCCCGGATGGCCGCCCTCGAAGGCGAGTACCTGCGCCGTCATCCCCAGCGCATGGTCTCGGCGAGCCGTACCCGGGCCGGGGCGAGGGCGCGGGCGCTGCGAATGCCGGCGCAGGCCCCGCAATAGAGGGCCGGGCGCGGAACACCGGCCCGCCACGGGCACCGGCGCGAGTCGCCGCACCCGCTGTGACCGCCGTACGCCACGGGGCCGAACAGCCGCAGCGCCCCGACGGAGGACGAGGACGGGCGGCGCGGCGAGGAGCAGCGGGACCATGGGCACACCTCCGTGATCCCGGCTGCCCCGGATTCCCGGCGGCACGCGCGGGACCTCCCCCGGCGGCAGGAGGACGGAGCACGTGCGAGGCAGCGCGGCACGGGCGTGGACCCGGCCACCGGAACACGCTCGTCACAGAACCCACCGGAGGCACGATGCAGCGGACCTCACCGCCGGCCCCGACCGGGCGCCTCGCACGGACCGGACGTCGGCCCGACCCGGGCCTGCCGGTGCCGCCCTACTGGGCGCGGCGGCTGACCGCCGCCATGCCGGGAGGTGTCGCACCAGAGCCCTCCGGGGGCGGCGCGGCGGTGCGCGCGGCCGCCGCGGGGTACTGGGAGCGCCGCGGGCTCGCCACGGACGCCGCCGACATCATCGCCGCGCCCGGCGCGGAGCCCCTGCTGCTGGCGCTGCTCGCGGTGGTGGGGGGCGACGTCGTGCTCGCCCGGCCCGCCGCCGCGTGGCAGGCGCCGCTGGTGCGGACCGCGGGCCGGCGTACGGCGGCCGTGCAGACCCCCGCGGTCGGCGGTGGCGCCCCCGACCCCTTCGCCCTGCTGGAAGCGGTGCACCGGGCCCGCGCGGAGGGCGCCCACCCGCGGGTGCTGCTCATGGCGGCCGCAGACGACCCCAGCGGTACGGTCACGCCCCCGGAACTGCTGCACGAGGTCTGCGAGGCGGCCGAGCAGTGCGGGCTCCTGCTGGTCTCCGACGAGACCTACGCCGACACCGTGCACCGCCCGCACGAGACGGTGCTGCTCACCCCCGCCGAGACGCTGCCCACCCGCACGGTCGTCGTCACCGACCTGTGCGCGGCCCTGGCCCCGCCGTCCTGGCCTGTGGCGGTCGCCCGCTTCCCGGCCACCGAGGAGGGCAGCCGGCTGCGCGACGCCGTGGCGGACCGCTGCGCGGCGCTGCGCGCGGTCCTCCCGCAGCCGGTGGGCGCCGCGGCCGCCTACGCGCTCGCCGAGAGCGACGAGGTGCGGGCACGCCGCGCCGACGCGACCCGCCTGCACGCCGCCCTCGGCGCCGCGGCACACGAGGCGGTCACCCGCGCCGGCGCACTGTGCCGCCCGCCCGAAGCGGGCTTCCACCTCTACGCCGATCTCGGCCCCCTGCGGCACGCCCTGGCGGCCGCCGGCGTCACGGACGCCCCGACCCTGGAGGCCGCACTCACCGCCCGCCTCGGACACCCCGTGACCGGCGGGCACCACTTCGGCGACGACATCGCCGCCCTCCGCGTGCGGATCGACACCGGACCCCTTCACGGCGACGACGCCGCGCAGCGCGGCGCCGCCCTCGGCTCTCCGTACCCGCTCGAACTGCCGCATGTCGCGGCGGCGGTGTCCCGCCTGGGAGCGGCGGTCGCCGGGCTGGTCGCGGGCGGCGCCTGAACGGCGTGTTCCGATCGTCGGCCGCCCCGCCCGCCCCGCCGGTCCCGCCCGTCCCGGCCCGTCCCGCCCGTGCCCCGGCACGGCAGAGACTCCGCAGCCCTCCCGCCGTGAGGCGTTCAGTGGCTGGGGCCGGGGTGTTCCGCCGTGTGGTCGTCGGGGGCGGCGGGGTCCGGGGCGGGGCCGCGGGAGCGGCGCCGCAGGCGTGGGGCGGAGGCGATGAGCAGGGTGAGGGCGACGGCGAGGAGGACGCCCTGCCAGGGCTCGGGGAAGAGCGTGCCGCCGAGGATGCCGATCAGCTGGTAGGCCGCCGCCCAGGCGAGGCAGGCGGGAACGTCGCCGCGGGCGAAGCGGCGGACGGGCATCTCGGCGAGCAGGCAGGCGACCATCACCGGGATGCGGCCGGCGGGTATGAGGCGGGACAGGACGAGGACGGTCACGCCGTGCTCGTCGAGCCGGCGTTGCGCGTCGGCGAGGTGCGCGGGGTCGGCGCGCTCCTGCAGCTGCCGCCGCCAGCGCGAGCCGTTGCGCGACCGCACCCCGCGGTGGCCGAGCAGGTACAGGCCCAGGTCGCCGATGAAGGCGGCGGCCGAGGCGATGACGAAGACCAGGGCCAGGGAGAAGGGGGCGGTCTGGTGGAAGGCCACCACGGCGGCGCTGCTGACGAGCGCGCCCGTGGGCACGACCGGGACGAGGGAGCCGAGCACGACCAGCAGGAAGAGCGACGGGTAGCCGACCACCTGCCCGGTGGGCTGGGAGGACGCCTGCTCGGCGAGCAGGGTGAGTCCGCTCACCTGGCGGCCTCCAGCAGAAGGGTCTCCCCGTGGTCGAGCCGGTGCACCGCCACCGCGGGGGCGACCCGCCCGGCGTGCCGGACGAACTCGTCGCCGGGGGAGTGGAACTCGTGCGGGCGGACCGCGTCCATGCCGATCGGCCAGTACGTCCCGTAGTGGATGGGCACGGCGGCACGGGGCGCCAGCCGTGCCAGGGCCCGGGCGGCGCGGGCCGCGTCGAGGTGGCCGGAGCCGAGGAACGGCCCCCAGCCGCCGACCGGCAGCAGCGCGGCGTCGCAGGGGCCGACCTCGTCGGCCATCGCGTCGAACAGCCCGGTGTCGCCGGCGAAGTACGTCCGCTCCTCACCCACCAGCACATAGCCCAGCGCGGGGCAGCGGGGCGGCCCGTACGGCAGGCGCCGCCCGTCGTGCGCGGCGCTCACCACGCGTACCGTCAGGGCGTCCACCTTCACCTCGTCGCCGGGGACGACCTCGACCAGCTCCAGCCGCCGGACCGCGGCGAGCCGGCGCAGCCGGGGCACCGCGGCGGGGGCGCCGCGCGGCACGAGCACCGCGGTCCCCCGGGAGAGCCGGGCCAGCGAGCCGGTGTGCAGGTGGTCGGCGTGCAGGTGGGAGACGACGGCGACGTCCGCCAGCGCCGCGCCCGGCGGCGGCACCGCACCGTGCCGCCGACGCAGGTGCGCCAGGCGCGGGACGAACAGCGGATCGGTGAGCACCCGTACCCCCGAGTCCCGCACGGTCACCGTCGCGTGTCCCCACCAGGTGATCTCGACCGACACTCGCGCCTCCTCGTCTCGCTCCGAGCCTATGCTCCCGCGCGCCCGCCATGTGCCCCCCAGGTGCGCGGCGGGGCGCAGGGGGGACTGTGACAGTCTGGGGGCATTCGTGGTCGGGCGTACGGAGATGCGAGGAGAAGGTGGGCGTGCTGCGTCGGTGGCGGGCGACCGGGGGCGCGATCGTCCGCGTGCTGGTCGTGTGGGCGGTGTCGACGGCGACGATGGCCGTGCTCGCCGGGATCCTGCCCGACTTCCGCATCCAGTCGCCCTCCGGCGACAGCCCCACCCGTATCGCGGTGACGGCCGCTGCCGGAGCCGGTGCCTTCGGTCTGCTGAGCGCGCTGGTCTGGCCGGTGCTCGTGCGGGCCGTGCTGCTGGTGCCCGCGCTGGTGCTGGGCCTGCTGGTCTTCTTCCTCAACGGTTCGCTGCTGCTGCTCGCGCTCCGCTTCACCCCGGACTGGCAGGGCGACATCGCGCCGGCCACGGCCGTGGTGATCGCCGCGGTGATGTCGGCGGCCTCGTCCGCCACCAGCACGACGCTCGCCATGCGCGACGACGCGGCATACGGGCGCCGTCTGGCGCGCCTGGCCGGCCGCCGCCGCGGTGCGGGCCACCACGTGGCCGGCGCGGAGGGCAGGGGCGAGCCGGGCTTCGTCTTCCTCCAGCTGGACGGTGTCGGGTACGACGTGCTGCGCGAGGCCGTACGCCCCGCCACGCACCGGGGACGCCTGTGCCCACCCGCGATGGAGAGCGTCGCGGCATGGCTCGAGGGCAGTCACCGCCTGCTGCCGTGGACGACCGACTGGAGCAGCCAGACCGGCGCCAGCCAGCTGGCCATCCTGCACGGCAGCAACGAGGACGTGCCGGCCTTCCGCTGGTACGAGAAGGAGACCGGGCAGGTCATGGTCTGCAACCGGCCCTCCTGCGCCGCCGAGCTGGAACGCCGCGCCGTCGCCCGCACCGGGCGTGCGGGGCTGCTGGCGCCGGACGGCGCGAGCCGCGGCAACCTGTTCAGCGGCGGCGCCGAGCAGCTGGCGCTGGTGATGTCCGTGTCGACCCGCCGCCGCCGCTACACCGCCGACCGGCTCGCGATGGCCCGGCTGCGCTCCCGGGCGGTCGGCGCCCCGGAGGGCGGCGATCCGGCGGCCGTCCTCGCCGAGGTCAGCGCGACCCGCTCCCGGACCGGCTACTTCGCCTACTTCTCCGACCCGGCCAACGCCGTGCGCACCGCCGCGTCCTTCTTCGCGGAGGTCGTCCGCGAGGTCGCCGAGTCCGTCGCCGCGCGGCTGCGCCACGAGCGGCCGCGGGTGCCGCGCGGTGGGCTGTACCCCTTCCTGCGGGCCTTCGCCACCGTCGTCGAGCGCGACGTGGCGGTGGCGGCCGTCGTCGGCGACATGCTCGCCGGGCGCCGCGCCGTCTACGCCGACCTGGTCGCGTACGACGAGGTCGCGCACCACTCGGGGCCGCGCAGCCCGGACGCCATGCGGGTGCTGCGGCGTCTGGACCGCGCGATCCGGCTGATCGCGGACGCGTCCCGGTACGCGCCGCGGTCCTACCGGATCGTGCTGCTGTCCGACCACGGCCAAAGCCACGGCGAGACCTTCGAGGCCGCGTACGGGCTGACCCTGAGGGACCTGGTGCGGGCGGGTTGCGGCCTGCCGGTGCGCCGCCGTGCCCGGGGCGCGGCCAGCGGCGCCGAGGCTCGCGCGGCGGCTCGCGCGGCACTCCACCGCCCGGAGCAGGGGGGACGCACAGGCGAGGAGCAGGAGACGGCCGGACCGGCCACGGACCCGGTGGTGCTGGCCTCGGGGAACCTGGCGCTGATCTCCTTCCCCGACCTGCCGGGGCGGGCCGATCGGCAGAGCGTCGAAGCCCGCCACCCCGCCCTGCTGCCCACGCTCGCCGAGCACCCGGGGATCGGCTTCGTGCTGGTCCTGGACCGGGAGCGCGGACCGCTCGTGCTGGGCGGGGACGGCGGCGAGCACGAACTGGAGACGGGCCGGGTCACCGGCCGCGACCCCCTGGCGCCGTTCGGGCCGGGCGCGGCGGCCGCGGTGCTGCGCACCGCCCGCTTCCCGCACGCCGCCGACATCATGGTCAACTCGGCGTACGACCCGGTCACCCGGTCCGTGCACGCCTTCGAGGAGCAGGTGGGCTCGCACGGCGGCCTGGGCGGCGACCAGAGCCGCCCCTTCCTGATGCATCCGTTCGACCTGGACGGACCCGGGCTGCCGGACCGGCTGGTGGGCGCGGAGGCCGTGCACGAGTTGCTGGCGGGCTGGCTCGACCGCAAGCCAGTGGCGGCGGCGCCGGCCGCGGACGGCCCGGACGAGCAGTCGGCCCGGGGCGACCTGGACGGGCGGCGGGTCGTCGGCTGAGGGGCGCACCGCCCGCGGGACGCACCGCTGCCGGCGACGTGCACCGCCCGCTCATGGGCTGACCGCGAGCACCAGGTACGCCGCCAGCAGCGCCAGGTGCACCCCGGCATGCAAGGGCGTGGCCCGTCCCCGCATCATCGTCAGGGTGCCCACGGCGACGGTGATCGTGAGGAGCACCATGTGCGTGGCGTTGAGCCCCAGCACCAGCGGGCCGGTCCACACCGAGGCGATCGCGACCGCCGGGATGGTCAGCCCGATGCTCGCCATG
Organism: Actinacidiphila sp. bgisy167; assembly: GCF_057707665.1. Taxonomy (NCBI): domain Bacteria; kingdom Bacillati; phylum Actinomycetota; class Actinomycetes; order Kitasatosporales; family Streptomycetaceae; genus Actinacidiphila; species Actinacidiphila sp. bgisy167. The sequence continues at coordinate 6,608 of NZ_JBYIQP010000082.1, forward strand.
GCCGACCCCAGCGCGAGGTTGAGGCTGGTCTGCACCCGGTCGCGGGCGGCGGCCCGGACGGCGGCGAGGGTCTCGGGCAGCAGCACCAGCAGGGCGATGACCACGCCGACCACGGAGGAGGGGAGGCCCGCGTACTGCACGCCCTTCTCGATCGTCGGCGACTCCACCTTGGCCAGCCCGACGACACCGACCAGTCCTACCAGCAGCAGCACCAGGCTGGAGAGCGCGGCTTTGCGGGTCGGCCGTTCGTAGTCGTCCCCCTCGAAGCCGTCGATCACCTCCCCGCCCGACGACACCGGCAGGAAGTGGGTGCGGTGCCGCACCGTCTGGGTGGCCACGAACAGGCCGTACAGGATGAGCGACGCCGCCGCGGCGAAGCTGAGCTGGGCACTGTTGAAGCGCGGGCCGGGCGCACTGGTGGTGAAGGTCGGCAGGACGAGACTGAGAGTGGCGATCGTCGCGACGGTCGCCAGCGTGGCTCCCGCGCCCTCGGGGTTGAAGACCGCCACCCGCCGCCGCACCGCTCCCACCAGCAGACTCAGTCCCGTGATGCCGTTGCAGGTGATCATCACGGCGGCGAAGACCGTGTCCCGGGCCAGCCCCGCGCTCTGCGGTCCGCCGTCCGCCGTCAGGGTGAGGATCAGCGCCACTTCGATGACCGTCACCGCCACCGCCAGCACCAGGGCACCGAACAGCTGGCCCACCCGGTGGGCGACCACCTCCGCGTGGTGGACCGCCGCGAGAACCCCGGCGCACAGGAAGCCCGCGACCACCACGACCAACGCCACCGGGAGGCTGCGTCCCCATGTCAGGGCCAGCACGACCACCGAGAGCACCGGGACGAGGACCGTCCAGTGCAGGGCGGACAGGGGGAAGCGAGCGGTCATGCCTCCGAGACTGACAGCAGGTCAGGTCCGGCGCGACGCGGGAGACCCGGATGTGCCGCCGTGCGTCGCCCGGCCGGGGGACACGCCTGGTCGGCCGAACGGCCCCGCTCGGGTGGCCCTGGCAGGCCGCCTCGGCGCGGCCTCTAAACCAGTGGACGCGCCGCCGTCCTTGTCGACAGCATTGCGCCGATGACAAGAACAGACACACCCGACTCCTGGGATGAGCGCTCCTCGCTGACGACCCTTCTCGACTACGCCCGGGACACCGCCCGCGCCAAGTGCGAGGGGCTCTCGCCCGAACACTCCCGCAGCGCCCCGCTCCCGGGTTCGCCCCTGATGACACTCAGCGGGCTGGTCAACCACCTCCGCTGGGTGGAGTACTACCGCTGATCTTGCGAGAGTGCCCCGGCCTTCAGGCCGGGGGTGAATCGCATCTCAGAACTGCTCTGACTGACCTCAACCGTGGGTGCGGGTCCGCACTGTCTACCCGGGCCCACGGTTGGCCGCGCTCAGTCCGGGCGCTTCTGCTGCGCGATGTAGTCCTTGACCACTTGGAGCGGCGCACCGCCGCACGAGCCGGCGAAATATGAGGGCGACCAGAACCGGCCGTGCGTGATCGCCCGGTTGACCCGGCCGGTGAACTCCGCGCGCAGGCGGCGGGAGGAGACGCCCTTGAGGCTGTTGACCAGGCTGGCGAGCGCGACCTTCGGCGGGTAGTGCACGAGCAGGTGGACGTGGTCAGCCTCGCCGTTGAACTCCTTCAGCTCCGCTCCGAAGTCCTCGCAGACCTTGCGCATGACTTCTTCGCAGCTCGTCAGCATCTCGTCGTCGAGGACGCCGCGCCGGTACCTGGTGACAAATTGGCCGGGCGCGAGACGGTGGGAAGGGCACACGGCCGACCGGAGTACGGCTACAGCTGGAGCGACAGCTACGGCCGCCGCGCCGCGGTGAGTTCCGCCAGCCGGGCCGCCGCGGCGTCCCAGGCCCGGCTGTCCCGGTCCGGCTCGTACGTGCGCAGCGGCTGCGTGGCCGCGACCAGGGCGCGCATCGCCGCCAGGCCCTCGGGGCCGTCGCCGACCGCGCCATGGGCGCGGGCCTGGACGAGGATGTTGCCCAGCGCCGTGGCTTCGGTGGGACCCGCGACGACCGGCAGGCCGGTGGCGTCGGCGGTGAACCGGCACAGCAGTTCGTTGCGGGAGCCGCCGCCGACGAGGTGGACGCGCCGGATGTCCCGGCCGGCCAGTTCGGCCGCCTCGCGCAGGGTGCGGCGGTGGGCCAGCGCCAGGCTCTCCAGGATGCAGCGGACGACCGCGCCGTGGGACTCCGGGGGCTTCTGGCCGGTCCGCAGGCAGAAGGCCCGGATCCGGGCGGGCATGTCGCCGGGCGCCAGGAACACGGGGTCGTCCGGATCGACGAGGGCCGCGAAGGGCTCCGCGGCGGCGGCCGCGTCGAGCAGTTCCCGCAGCGGCAGGCCCTCCTGCCGCTGGTCCCAGGTGCGGCGGCACTCCTCGAGCAGCCACATGCCCATGATGTTCCGCAGATAGCGGATGGTGCCGTCGACGCCGCGCTCGTTGGTGAAGTTGGCGAGCCGGGAGGCCTCCGTGAGCACCGGGGCGTCCAGTTCCAGGCCCGCCAGCGACCAGGTGCCGCAGGAGATGTACGCGAAGTCCGTCCCGGTGGCCGGCACCGCGGCCACCGCCGAGGCGGTGTCGTGCGAGGCCACCGTGACGACGGCGGTGTCCGCCGCAAGTCCGGTGTACGCGGCCACGTGCGGCAGGAGCGTGCCGGCGTGGTCACCCGGGGCGCGCAGCGGCGGCAGCAGGCGCGGCTCGATGCCGAGCCCGTCGAGGAGCTCCTGCGACCAGGTCGCGGTGCGCGCGTCGAACAGCCCGGTGGTGGAGGCGTTGGTCTCCTCGGCGCCGATGCTGCCGGTGAGCCAGTGGGTCAGCAGGTCGGGGATCATCAGCAGGGTGCGCGCGGCCTCGAACTGCGCGCCGCCCCGGGCGGCCGCGAGCTGGAAGACCGTGTTGAAGGGCAGGTGCTGCAGCCCGGTGACCCCGTACAGCCGTTGTGCGCCGATGCCGTCCCTGGTCCGGTCGGCGACGTTCTCGGTCCGGCCGTCCCGGTAGTGGTGCGGGACGCCGAGCAGGGCGCCGTCCGCGTCGAGCAGCCCGTAGTCGACGGCCCAGCTGTCGATGCCCACGGAGGTGACGCCGTCCGCGGCCCGGGCCGCCAGCCGCAGGCCGTCCAGGCTCTCCCGGAACAGGGAGAGGATGTCCCAGTGCAGGCCGGTCGGCAGCCGCACGGGGGTGTTGGGGAAGCGGTGCGCCTCGTCGAGGACCAGGTGGTCCGGGCCCACCCGGCCGAGGATGACGCGGCCGCTGGTGGCGCCGAGGTCGATGGCGGCGAATGGCACGTGGGCCCCTCGTGTTCTGGTCGTCCCGGTCCGGTGGGTCCGGGCGTTACGGTCGTCGGATCGTTCCGGGTCTCGCGCGTTCGGGTGACGGGTGCGGGCGGTGCGGCGCGGCGCACCGCGGGGTTCGGTGAGGCGTACGGGGGCGAGGGAGCCGGTCGGCCGGCTCCCCCGCGCACTGGGCCCGCGTCAGCGCAGGAAGGCCGCGGCCACGCCGGCGTCGACGGGGACGTGCAGACCCGTGGTGTGCGTCAGCTCGCCGCCGGTCAGGGCGAAGACCGCGTTGGCGACGTGCTCCGGGAGCACCTCGCGCTTGAGGATGGTGCGCTGGGCGTAGAACTCGCCGAGCTTCTCCTCCGGCACCCCGTAGGTGGCCGCGCGCTGGGCGCCCCAGCCCGAGGAGAAGATGCCCGAGCCGCGGACGACCCCGTCGGGGTTGACGCCGTTGACCCGGATGCCGTGCTCGCCGAGCTCGGCCGCCAGCAGCCGCACCTGGTGGGCCTGGTCGGCCTTGGTGGCGGAGTAGGCGATGTTGTTGGGACCGGCGAAGACCGCGTTCTTGGAGGCGATGTAGACGATGTCGCCGCCGAGCTTCTGCGCGATCAGCACGCGGGCCGCCTCGCGGGAGACGAGGAAGGAGCCGCGGGCCATGATGTCGTGCTGGAGGTCCCAGTCTCGGGCGGTGGTCTCCAGCAGCGGCTTGGAGATCGAGATGCCCGCGTTGTTGACCACCAGGTCCACTCCGCCGAAGGCCAGCAGGGCCTCCTCGAAGGCGGCGCCGATGGCCTCCTCGCTGGTGACGTCCACGGTGACGGCGACCGCCCGGTCGGGGCCGCCCAGTTCCTCGGCGACGGCCCGCGCGTTCTCCGCGTCGAGGTCGGCCACGACCACGCAGGCGCCCTCCGCCACCAGGCGGTGCGCGATGGCCTTGCCGATGCCCGAGCCGGCCCCGGTCACCAGGGCGATGCGCGTGGCCAGCGGTTTGGGCTTCGGCATGCGCTGGAGCTTGGCCTCCTCCAGCGACCAGTACTCGATGCGGAACTTCTCCGCCTCGTCGATCGGGGCGTAGGCGGAGACGGCCTCGGCGCCGCGCATGACGTTGATCGCGTTGACGTAGAACTCGCCGGCGACCCGAGCGGTCTGCTTGTCCTTTCCGTAGCTGAACATGCCGACACCCGGGATGAGGACGATCGCCGGGTCGGCGCCGCGGATCGCGGGGGAGTCCTCGCCGGCGTGCCGGTCGTAGTACGCCTGGTAGTCGGCGCGGTAGGCGGTGTGCAGCTCCTCCAGACGGGCCACGGCCTGCTCGAGCGGCACCGTCGGGGGCAGGTCGAGGACGAGCGGGCGGACCTTGGTGCGCAGGAAGTGGTCGGGGCAGGAGGTGCCGAGTGCGGCCAGCCGGGGGTGCTCGGCGTGCGCGAGGAAGTCCAGTACGGGTGCCGAGTCGGTGAAGTGGCCGACCTGCGGGCGGTCCTGGGAGGCGATCGACCGCAGCACGGGAGCGAGGGCGGCGGCCCGGGCCCGGCGCTCGGCCTCGGGCAGCGGCTCGTAACCGGGCAGCGCGGCGCCGAACGGGTCCTGCTTGCCGTGGCGCTCCAGGAACTCCTCGGCGGAGCGGATGATCCACAGGGCGTTGCGCTCGCACTCCTCGGAGCTCTCGCCCCAGGCGGTGATGCCGTGGCCGCCGAGGATCACGCCGACGGCCTGCGGGTTGGCCTCCTTGATGGCGGCGATGTCCAGGCCGAGTTGGAAGCCGGGGCGGCGCCACGGCACCCAGGCGACCTTGTCGCCGAAGCACTCCTGGGTGAGCTTCTCGCCGTCCGCGGCGCAGGCCAGCGCGATGCCCGAGTCGGGGTGCAGGTGGTCGACGTGGGCGGCGTCGACGAGGCCGTGCATGGCCGTGTCGATGGAGGGGGCGGCACCGCCCTTGCCGTGCAGGCAGTAGTCGAACGCCGCGACCATCTCGTCCTCGCGGTCGGGGCCCGGGTAGACGGCGGTCAGGGCGCGCAGCCGGTCCAGGCGCAGCACGGCGAGGCCGGCCTCGGTGAGCGTGCCCAGGTCGCCGCCCGAGCCCTTGACCCACATCAGGTCGACATCGGTGCCGGTGACGGGATCGGTGGCGGTGGCCTTGGCGGAGGCGTTGCCTCCGGCGTAGTTGGTGTTGCGGGGGTTGGCGCCGAGGCGGTGGGCGCGCTCCAGCAGCGCGGCGACTTCCGGATGGGTGGCGGATGCCATGGGGTGTCCTTCGGGAGGGGCGGTCGGGGAGGGACGGGGCGGAACGGCCGTGGCCTCTTACGCCCCCCAGCCGGCCTGGGTGCCGCCGACGCGGTCGGCGACGATGTGCTCCTGCCAGCCGGAGGCGTGGTAGGCGGCGACGGGGTCGGGGGCCAGGCCCTGCTCCTCGCGCACCTCCCGCAGCAGCGGGCGTACGTCGGTGTTGTACGCGTCCATCAGCGCGGCGTTGGCGGCGAGGACGTCACCGGAAGCCTGGGCCGCGCCGAGGGCGTCGAGGTCGACCAGGAGCGCCTTCGCGGTGGCCTCCTGGACGTTCATCACCGAGCGGATCACCGCGGGGATCTTGGCCTCGATGTTGTGGCACTGGTCGAGCATGAAGGCCACGTCGGTCGCGGTCTCGAAGCCGCCGTTCTTGGCGACCTCGTGCAGGATCCGGAAGAGCTGGAACGGGTCGGCGGCGCCGACCATCAGGTCGTCGTCGGCGTAGAAGCGGGAGTTGAAGTCGAAGCCGCCGAGCTTGCCCTGACTCAGCAGGAAGGCGACGATGAACTCGATGTTGGTGCCCGGCGCGTGGTGGCCGGTGTCGACGACGACCTGCGCCTTGGGCCCGAGCTTCAGGCAGTGCGCGTACGCGGTGCCCCAGTCCGGGACGTCGGTGGTGTAGAAGGCCGGCTCGAAGAGCTTGTACTCCAGCAGCATCCGCTGGTCGTCGCCGAGCCGCTCGTAGACCTCGGACAGGGCCTCGGCGAGGCGCTCCTGGCGGCCCACGATGTCGTCCTGGCCGGGGTAGTTGGTGCCGTCGGAGAACCAGAGCTTGAGGTCCTTGGAGCCGGTGGCGTCCATGATGTCGACGCACTCCAGCAGGTGGTCCACGGCCTTGCGGCGGACCCGCGGGTCCGGGTGGCACACGCTGCCGAGCTTGTAGTCGTCGTCCTGGAAGACGTTGGAGTTGATCGCGCCCAACTCCAGCCCGCGGTCCTTGGCGTGGGCCGAGAGCGCGGTGTAGTCCGCCACCCGGTCCCAGGGGATGTGCAGGGCCACCGTGGGGGCGACGCCGGTGAACTCGTGGACCTTGGCCGCGTCGTCGAGCTTCTCGTACGGGTCGCGGGGCACCCCGGCCTGGGCGAACACCTTGAATCGGGTGCCGGAGTTGCCGTAGCCCCAGGACGGCGTCTCGATCCGCTGGGCTGTGAGTGCCGCCTTGACGGCCGCGATGTCAGGCATGTCCACCTCGGATGGCTGGGTGAATCGGCTCGGTGAATCGACTGGGTGAATCGACTCAGTGAATCGATTCATTCGGCTGTGAAGCTATCTACGCGCCCCCCTGGCCGTCAAGGGGGCGGCCCGATTCCGTGCCCGTTATTGAATCGTGTCATCCGTCTGGGGAAAGGGCGTTGTGGCTGTTCGTACGGCCTTGTCGGGCGTGTTACCTGCGGGTTTCGCGAGGGTGCAGGTCAGGAGCGGGTCTCGGCGGCTCTTGACGCTTCCGTGAGGCGGGGCTAGCTTCCCGGCAACTCCGTTGAAACATTTCATAGCAGGAGGGCGCAATGACGCACCCCGAACCGGAGACCACTCCGGTGCTCGCGCTCGAGGGGGTGAGCAAGTCCTTCGGTGCCGTTCGCGCTCTGCGCGATGTCTCGCTCCGGCTCCACGCCGGCGAGGCCCACGCCCTGGCGGGTGAGAACGGCGCCGGCAAGTCGACGCTGATCAAGACCCTCGCGGGTGTGCACCGCCCGGACGCCGGAACCGTGCTGCTCGACGGCCGGCCCGTGGAGTTCCACGGCCCGGGGGACGCCCGTGACGCGGGGGTCGCCGTCATCTACCAAGAGCCCACGCTCTTCCCCGACTTGTCGGTGGCCGAGAACATCTTCGTCGGCCGCCAGCCGCGCCGCTCGCTCGGCAGGGTCGACCACAAGGCCGTGCGCGAGGCCGCGGCCGAACTCTTCCGCCGCCTCGGCGTGGACCTCGACCCCGAGCAGCCGGCGCGCGGACTGTCCATCGCCGACCAGCAGTTGGTGGAGATCGCCAAGGCGCTCTCCTTCGACGCCCGCGTCCTGATCATGGACGAGCCGACCGCCGCGCTCACCGGCAGCGAGGTCGCCCGGCTCTTCGGCGTCGTCAAGTCCCTGCGCGAGCAGGGCGCCGCGGTGCTCTTCATCTCCCACCGCCTCGAGGAGATCTTCGCCCTCTGCCAGCGGGTCACCACCCTGCGGGACGGCGCGTGGGTCGCCAGCGAGCCCCTCGACGGGCTCACCGAGGACGACCTGGTGCGCCGCATGGTCGGCCGCGACCTGGACGAGCTCTACCCCAAGCAGCACGCCGAGATCGGCGAAGTCGCCCTCAGCGTGCGCCGGCTGACCAGAGAAGGCGTCTTCACCGATGTCTCCTTCGAGGTGCGGCGCGGCGAGATCGTGGGCCTGGCGGGCCTCGTCGGCGCCGGGCGCAGCGAGGTCGCCCGGGCGATCTTCGGAGTGGACCGCCGTGACGCCGGCGAGGTCGTCGTCGACGGCAGACCGCTGCGCGGCGGCGCTCCCAGCCTCGCCATGGCCGCGGGCATCGCGCTCGTCCCCGAGGACCGCCGGGCCCAGGGCCTGGTGATGGACATGTCCATCGAGCGCAACATCGGCCTCACCGGCTTCGCCTCCACCACCAAGGGCGGTCTGATGAGCCGTCGGGCCGAGCGCAGCCGCGCCCTGGACTGGGCGGTGCGGCTCCAGGTGAAGTACGCCCGGCTGGCCGACGTCGTCGGCACCCTCTCCGGCGGCAACCAGCAGAAGGTCGTCCTGGCCAAGTGGCTCGCGACCGCGCCCGAGGTGCTGATCGTCGACGAGCCCACGCGCGGCATCGACGTCGGCACCAAGGCCGAGGTGCACCGCCTGCTGTCGCGGCTCGCGTCCGAGGGCGTGGCCGTCCTGATGATCTCCTCCGACCTGCCGGAGATCCTCGGCATGGCGGACCGCGTCCTGGTGATGCACGAGGGACGACTGACAGCCGAGATCCCCCGGTCGGAAGCGACCGAGGAATCCGTGATGGCGGCGGCGACCGGCCGCGTGAGGAGCGCGGCATGACCGTGACCGCCGACACCCCGCAGCGGATCGACGCGGACGAACCGACCGCGTCCCGCCGCTTCCTGGACCGGGTGCTGAAACTGCGCGCGCTCGCCGTGCTCGCCGTGCTCGTGGTCATGCTGGCCGCGACCCAGCTCTACAACAGCGAGTTCCTGTCCCAGCAGGGCGTCAAGGACCTCCTGCTCAACGCCACCATCCTCGTGCTGGTCGCCATCGGCCAGGCCATGGTCGTCATCACCCGCAACGTCGACCTGTCGGTCGGCTCGGTGCTCGGCATCTCGGCCTTCGCCGCCGGCACCTATCTGCACGGGGGCGGCAACCCCCTGGTCGCCGTGCTCATCGCGGTCGCGCTCGGCGTGCTCTTCGGCCTGCTCAACGGCCTGCTGGTGAGCCTCGGCCAGGTGCCCGCGCTCGTGGTGACCCTGGGCACCCTCTACATCATCCGCGGCATCGACTCCATCTGGGTCGGCTCGCGTCAGATCACCGCGAACGACCTGCCGGACAGCTTCGTCGACTTCGGCCACGACGGGATCTCGGTGATCCCCTACCTCGCGCTGCTGACGCTCGTGGTGCTGGTCGCGGCCGGCTACTACCTGCGCAGCTACCGCGGCGGACGCGACCTGTACGCGCTGGGCTCCAGCCCCGAGGCCGCCCGGCTGGCCGGCGTCCCGGTCCGCAAGCGCATCCTCACCGCGTACGTGGTGTGCGGGGCGCTCGCCGGACTCGCCGGGGCGCTCTACCTCGCCCGCTTCGGCAACGTCGACTCCGGCACCGGCAACGGCTACGAACTGACCGTCGTCAGCGCCGTCGTGGTCGGCGGCGTCGCCTTCACCGGCGGCTCCGGCACCGTGTACGGCGCCGCGCTCGGCGCCCTGCTGCTGACCTCGATCAACAGCGTCCTGCCCTCCGTCGGCGTCAGCTCGGTGTGGGTGCTGGCCATCGACGGCGTCCTGCTCCTGCTCGCCATCGCCGTGGACCGGATCGTGGCGCTGCGGGTGGCCGGCGTCCTCCGCAAGCGGGCCGCACAGATGAGGAGTGCCCACCATGCCTGAGACCACCAAGGCCCTCGCCCCGTCGGCTCGCCTCGGCGGCGCGGTGCGCTGGGACACCGCGGTCGGCGCCCTGCTCGTCGTCCTGCTGATCTGCTCCTTCTCCTTCGTGGACAACTTCGGCAACGCTCTGAACGTGTCCTTCCTGATCGGCAACACCCTGCCGATCGCCCTCATCGCGCTGCCGATGACCATGCTCGTCGTCTCCGGCGAGATCGACCTGTCCGTCGGCTCGACGGCCGGTCTCTCCGGCGCCGTGATGGGCGCGCTGTGGAACGGCGGCATGGCGATCGAGACGATCATCCCGCTCTGCCTGCTCCTCGGCGCCCTGTGCGGCCTGGTCAACGGCCTGCTGGTGACCCGGCTCGGCCTGCCCTCGCTGGCCGTCACCATCGGCACGCTCGCCGCCTACCGCGGCATCGCGCAGATCGTGCTCGGCGCCGACTCCGTCACCGACTTCCCGCAGCAGTACCTGGACTTCGGGGCGGGCCGGATCGACGGCACCTTCATCCCGTACGCGGCGATCCCCTTCGCCGTGCTGCTGCTGATCGCCGTCCTGGTCCTGCACGCGACGCCCGTCGGGCGCTCCCTGTTCGCCGTCGGCGCCTCGGAGGAGGCGGCCCGGTTCGCGGGAGTGCGCGTGCGGCGGCTGAAGCTGGCGATGTTCGTCACGACCGGCCTGGTCTCCTCCCTGACCGGGGTCTTCTGGGCGCTGCACTACGCCAGCGCCCGCTACGACAACGCCACCGGCCTGGAACTGTCCGTCATCGCGGGCGTCCTGCTCGGCGGCATCGACTTCGACGGCGGCAAGGGCACCCTGGGCGGCGCGATCGCCGGGGTGTTCCTGCTCGGCGCCGGCCAGAACGTCATGAGCCTGCTCAACGTCTCGGCCCAGTCCCAGATCGTCGTCACCGGTGTGCTCCTGGTGATCTCCGTCCTCGCCCCGAGGATCGGCCGCCAGGTCTCGCTGGCCAGGGCGCGCAGGAGGCCCGCCGACAAGGACCCGGCCGCGCTTGCCGTCTCCTGACCGCCTCCCCCACACGTCACACGGCACCACCACCCCCGCACCCTCTTCCGTCCTCACTCCGGCGCCCGTTCCGGCAGCGAAAGGAACACCATGTCCAGAACCCTCACTCGCCGTGCCACCGTTGTCGTCGCCGTGACCGCGGCCGTCGCGCTCGGCGCCACAGCCTGCGGCGGCACCACCAAGAACTCCGCCAAGGACAGCGGCGGCGGCGCCAAGGCGACCGCGTCGGCCGACCCCAACGCGGCGACCAAAAAGGGCCTGACAGTCGCATTCCTGCCCAAGCAGGTCAACAACCCGTACTTCACCATCGCCGACAACGGCGGCAAGCAGGCCCTGGACGCGCTGGGCTCCACCTACAAGGAGGTCGGCACCAGCAGCGGCACCGACACCGCCGGCCAGGTGAGCTACGTCAACACCCTGACGCAGCAGCAGGTCGACGCGATCGCCGTCTCCGCCCAGGACCCGGGCGCGCTGTGCACCTCGCTCAACCAGGCCCGCAAGAACGGCATCAAGGTCGTCACGTACGACTCCGACACCAAGCCCGAGTGCCGCGACCTGTTCGTCTCCCAGGCCAGCGCCGAGGACCTGGGCCGCACCGAGGTGCAGCTGATGGCCGAGCAGATCGGCTACAAGGGCGAGATCGCGATCCTCTCGGCGGCCCAGACCGCCACGAACCAGAACACCTGGATCGACTTCATGAAGGACGAGCTCAAGGGCCCCAAGTACAAGGACGTCAAGCTGGTCAAGGTCGCCTACGGCAACGACGACGCCCAGCAGTCCTTCCAGCAGACCCAGGGCCTGCTCCAGCAGTACCCGAACCTGAAGGGCATCATCTCCCCGACCACGGTGGGCATCAAGGCGGCCGCCCAGTACCTGGCGGGCTCCAAGTACAAGGGCAAGGTCAAGCTGACCGGCCTCGGCACGCCCAACGACATGCGCGCCTACGTCAAGAACGGCACTGTCGAGGCCTTCGAGCTGTGGGACCCGGCCAAGCTCGGCTCCCTCGCCTCGTACGCTGCGGTCGCCCTGGCCTCCGGGCAGATCTCCGGCACCGAGGGCCAGAGCTTCAAGGCCGGTGACATGGGCGACTACACCATCGGCAAGGACGGCGTGGTGGTGCTCGGCAAGCCGACCGTGTTCACCAAGGACAACATCGACCAGTTCACGTTCTGAGGGCCCGGGCGTGGCGGAGAAGGGCCGCACAGTGGGGATCAAGGACGTCGCCCGTGAGGCGGGGGTGTCCGTGGGCACGGTCTCCAATGTGATCAACCGGCCGGACGCGGTACCCGAGGCGACCCGGGTCCGCGTGCAGCGCGCCATCGCCCGACTGGGTTACGTACGCAGCGAGTCCGCCCGGCAGTTGCGGGCGGGCCGCAGCAGGATCGTTGCCCTGCTCGTGCTCGACATGGGCAACCCGTTCTTCGTCGACGTGGCGCGCGGCGCGGAACGGGCGGCCCGGGAGGCGGGTCTCGGCGTGATGGTCTGCAACAGCGCGCAGAACCCGGCGGAGGAGGCCGCCTACCTGTCGCTCTTCGCCGAACAGCGGGTGCGCGGGGTGCTGGTGACGCCGGCTGACGACGCCGACGGCGGCAACCTCGCCGCGTTTCGGCGGCACCGCATCCCCGTCGTCCTCGTCGACCGGGTCGCGCCGGGCGCCGACGGATGCTCGGTGTCGGTGGACGACGTGGCCGGGGGCCGGACGGCGGTCGGCCACCTGGTGGCCGCGGGGCACCGCAGGATCGCGTACGTCTCCGGCCCCGGGCACCTGCAGCAGGTCCGGGACCGGCGCGAGGGGGCGTTCGCCGCTCTCACGGAGGCCGGACTGCCGCCGGCGACGCTGCGAGAACTGCCCACCGAACGGCTGGACGTCGCCTCCGGACGCGACGCCGGCCACCGGCTGCTCGGCCTCCCCGAGCGGCCGACCGCCGTGTTCTGCGCCAACGACCTGCTCGCCCTCGGGGTGCTGCAGGCGCTGTACGCGGCGGGGGTGGACGTACCCGGCGAGATGGCCATCGTCGGCTACGACGACATCGAGTTCGCGGCCGCGGCGGCCGTGCCGCTCACCTCGGTGCGGCAGCCCGCGGCGAACATGGGCGCGCTGGCGGCCGGGATGCTCCTGGAGGAGACCGGGCCGCAGGCCCGCGAACACCGGCACCGGCGGGTCGTGCTCCAGCCGGAACTGGTCGTCCGGGACTCCAGCCTGATCCGCCGCTGACGCCGCCCCGGCCGGGTCCGCCTGCGCGGTGGGCTGGCCGGGGCGCCGCGGTTCGGGCGTCCGGTGAGGGCGAGGGCCGACGGCGACGGTCGACGGCGACGGTCGACGCGGTCCGGCGGCCGGCTGAGCGCGTCGAGCCGGTGGGGCGTCGGCCACCGCGAAAACCTCTGGACACGCTCCAGGGCGCTCCGCGAGCATCCGTGCGTGACAGACGAACCCGCCCGCCGGTCCCCCGCGCCGACCCGCCTGAGGTCGGTGAGGTTCGCGGATCTCACGGGCACGGCCATGACCGCCTTGCTGGACGACGACCTTGCCCGGGCCAGTGCCGAAGCAGGAGTCGGGCTCACGGACTACTTCCTCACCGATCAGGCGAAGTGGGTCTGGCGGTATCGGCTCGGTCAGCTGGCCTCGGACCCGGGTAGCGCGGGGTGGCTCACCCGGGCCGTGGTGGCCGAGCCCGAAGACGTCGTCGTGGGGTACGCCGGGTTCCACGGCCCGCCCGATGGGTCGGGCATGGTGGAGATCGGCTATTCGGTGGCCCCTGGTCACCGTCGTCAGGGGTACGCCAGGACGGTGCTGACCGAGTTGCTGCGTCGCGCCGCCGCCGAACCCGGAGTCAGGACCGCGCGGGTGACGATCAGCCCCGAGAACACCGCATCCCTGGCCACGATTTCCGGTTTCGGCTTCGTGGAGGCCGGCGAGCAGTGGGACGAGGTGGACGGCCTCGAGCTCATCTTCGAAGTCCCGGTCTGAAAGGGCTGCCGCCGTCAGGCGCGCGTGGGCCGGGGCGGGTCAGGGGGTGGGGCGGCCGGCCGCCGTGCGGCCCATGGCCAGCGCGAGCTTGCGCAGCCGCCGCCAGTCCGTGCGCACACCCGTCGCCGGTACCCCGGGCCGGAGGCGGGGCACCCGGACCCGCAGCGCGCCGGGGCTGATGCGGCAGCGCACGGGGGTGGGCAGCACGAGGGCCTCGCCGTCCACACCCGCCTCGATCTCCGCCGCGTCGGCCGTGGTCACCACCTCCCGCGCCGTGGCCACGGTGAGCCCGGAGGCGACGCGGGGGCCCATCAGCAGCGTCGCGGCCTGGGCCGCGTTGTCGACGCTGACGCCGAGCACCCCCAGCAGGCCGGTGTCGAGACGGTCGCGGCGGCCGAGCCCGGCCGGATCGTCGGTCCGGTAGGGGTTGTTGCTCACCAGCACGGCCTGCGGCTCCTCGATGACGACCTCACCCGCCCTCGCCGTCAGCCGCGGACCGACGCGGTGGGTGAGCAGGTCGGGCAGGAGTTCCAGGATGGTGCCGACCTTGTCGTCCCGGTACGCGGGACTCTGCACGACGGCCGCGTAGGCGCCGAACGACACGTTGTTGACGAAGGGCCGGTCGCCCACATAGCCGAGGTCCACCCGCAGCTCCACGCCGTCCCTGAGCGCGTCCAGGCAGGCCGCCGGATTCGCGCGGTCCAGTCCCAGGTCCATGGCGAAGTGGTTGCGCGTGCCCGCGCAGATCACCAGGAACGGCAGACCCCGCTCCGCGGCCACACCGGCCACCAACGCCTGTGTGCCGTCACCGCCGGCCACCCCGAGCAGGTCCGCGCCCTCGTCCGCGGCCCGCCGGGCCAGTTCCGCCACGTCCTGTGGGTGGTCCGGGTCCAGCAGGACGACCCGGGCGCCCAGCGCCTCCGCCTTCTCCTTCAGCCCGAACGCGCCGACCTTGCCACCACCGGAGCGCGGGTTCATGATCAGGAAGGGCCGACGCGGCCGGGCGGCGATCCGCTCCCGCACCCGTGCCTCGTGGGCGCGGGTGGCACGCACCGCTTTGCGCCCCGCGACGACGGCGAGCGCCCACAGCGCGAGCGAGACGACCACGACCCAGAGCAGATTCGCCCGGTCGTAGTAGGCGAGGACGGCCAGCGGGGCCAGCACGGTCAGCACCACGGCCAGCGCCCGCGCCACACCACGGCGGGTCAGCACCCACCACGTCCCCGCCGCCGTCACCGCGGTGCCGCCGAGCGCGGCCGCCACCAGCACGATGCTGCGCAGACCCGCCACCGCGACCGGCAGCGCCACCGCCGCCCCCGCAGCGGCCAGGGCCAGACGGGCCAGCCAGCGCTGCGCGACATGCCTCCCGGAGAGGTGCTCCATGGGTCGACAGTGTCACCGCACGTCCCCGGTCCGCCATCCCTCGCGTGCCCCCGGGTGGCGTTCCGGACACGGGTGGTCCGCGGCGCATGGGTGACGGCACAGTCCGGCGCAGCCGGCCCACGCGGCGGCGGTCAGACTCGGGCAGCGCCGTCGCGGGCGAGATCCTTGCCGTACCAGATCTCCATGTAGGGCCCCGTGCAGTACGCGGGGATCTCGCGGTAGCCGTGGCGGACGTACACAGAGCGGGCCTCGACGAGGTCGAGGCGGGTGTTGAGGACCATCCGGGACGCGCCGAGCAGGCGCGCCTCGCTCTCCAGCAGCTCCAGCAGGAGGCCGGCGCCCTTCGTGCCGCGGAAGGCGGGACGCAGGTAGACGCGGGTGAGTTCGGCGCGCTCGGCATCCAGCATCAGCAGGCCGCCGCAAGCGGCGGCCTCACCGTCGAAGCGGCCCACGACGAACTGTCCCGTGGGCGGGGTGAGCAGCTCCGCGCCGTCGCCGGCCAGGCCCCGGTCGATCTCCTCGGTGGTCGCGGGCCGCATCCAGTAGCGGCCGGCGACCTCGGCGTAGTAGTCCCGGCGCAGGCCGGTCGCGTCCGTCGTGTCGAAGTCTTCGGGGGCCAGTTGCCACGAGGTCATGCGACCTTCATAGCCCGGACGTGCCGCGCCGCCAACCGGTTTCGGGCGGTGGGGACCCCGTGGCACGCTTCGGGACCAGGTCTCCGCGAGACGTCCCAGACACCCGGCAGATGGAGCGCCGCTTGTGCGTCTCGCGGAGAGCGGTGAGGCCGCCGCCGTCAGCTCGGGCAGCGCAGCACCCCCGCCGCCTGCTTGGCGGTGAGCACGCGCCGCACGCTGTTCGCGACCATCGTCCGCACCTTCGGATCCTGGCGCATGGCGGTGCGGATGCCCTCGGCCATCGTGGGGATGCCCTTGGGGGAGACGGTGAGGGTGAGGTCGCCGCCGGCGCGGAGGAAGGACAGGGCGCGCCGGCTGAGCGGCGTGGACTGGGCGGAGGCGGCCTTGCCGAGGTCGTCGGAGATGATGACGCCCTTGAAGCCCAGGTCGTGACGGAGTGTCTGGTCGACGATCAGCGACGAGAACACGGCCTTGTGCTGGGGGTCGATGCGCTGGTACGTCGCCAGCGACACCATCACCAGTCCCGCGCCCGCGGAGATCCCCGCGCGGAAGGGCTCGATGTTGCTGCCCGTGCGGGTCAGCGTCGTGTCCGTCACCGATGCGGTCGTGTCCGTGTTGCCCTTGACGCTGCCGAGACCCGGGAAGTGCTTGGGCGTGGTCAGCACCCCGGCCGCCTTCGCGCCCTGGACGAACGCCGTGACGTGCGGGGACACCACGCCGGCGGTCGAGCCGAACTGGCGGCCGTAGCGGCCGATGGGGGCGTTGGCGGTGCCGATCGAGGCGGGGACGATGTCGGCGACGGGGGCCAGGTCGACGTTGACGCCGGCCTTCTTCAACTCGTTCGCCCAGCCCTGCGCGCGCGAGCGGAGGGTGGCCGTGGACCACGTGCCCTGCGTCTTCCCGCTCGGGATGGTGGAGAAGCCGGGGCCTTGGAGGACCTGCACCTGGCCGCCCTCCTGGTCCGTGGAGACCAGCAGGCCGACCCGCTGCCCCGCCGCCGTCTGCCCCAGCGACTTCTGCAGCCCGTCCACCAGGCTGCGGGTCTTCGTCACCCCGGCCGTGCTGCGGCCCGCGAGGAAGACCGACCCGACGGCGTACGACCGCATCGCGTCCAGGTCCGCCTCGGGCGGTGTGGGCAGTTGGGCCGCGCCCATGAAGAGCTGGCCGACGCGCTGCGTGTCGTTCATCGCCCCGAGGACCCGGTCCACGCAGGACCCCTTCGGGGTGGCGGTGGTCGCCGTGCGCTCGGTGGCCGTGGTCTCCGGGCGCTCGGTG
Source organism: Actinacidiphila sp. bgisy167 (assembly GCF_057707665.1). Taxonomy (NCBI): domain Bacteria; kingdom Bacillati; phylum Actinomycetota; class Actinomycetes; order Kitasatosporales; family Streptomycetaceae; genus Actinacidiphila; species Actinacidiphila sp. bgisy167. The sequence continues at coordinate 23,548 of NZ_JBYIQP010000082.1, forward strand.
GCGGTGGGCTCCGTGCTCTTGGTGGGGGCCGTCTCCGTGCGCCCGCCGGGGGTGGGCTGCGCGCGCCCGGTGGCGGCCGTCTCCGTGCGCCCACCGGTAGCCGTGGACTCCGGGGCGGACGGCGCGCCCTGGCAGGCGGCGAGGGTCATCGTCGCGGCCAGCAGGCCGAGGAACACGCGTCGGGGGGTGAGGGCGTACGAGATCACCCCTGCAGCGAATATCCTGATTGTCCTATCTGTCAATCGGGGCGGACCCGACCGGGGGAGAGCCCATGACGAGCCGTTATGTCGCCGTGGTGGGGCCCGCCGCGGCCACCGCGCGGGAGCGTGAGATCGCCCGCGGGCTCGGCGGACTCATCGCCCGGCGTGGCGCCGTCGTCGTCTGCGGCGGGCTCGGCGGCGTCATGGGCGCCGCGTCCGAGGGAGCCCGCGCGTGCGGCGGGACCACCGTGGGGCTTCTGCCCGGCCGGGACCGCCGGGCGGCCGACCCGTCCCTGACGGTGGCGATCGCCACCGGCCTCGGCGAGCTCCGCAACGGCCTCGTCGTCGCCGCCGCAGACGCCGTGGTGGCGGTCGGCGGCAGCTGGGGCACGCTGAGCGAGGTGGCGCTCGCCCTGCGCACCGGCAAGCCGGTCGTCGTGGTCGGCGGCTGGGACGTTCAGGGGCCCCCGGCCGGGGAGACGTTTCTGCGGGCGGCCTCCGCGGAGGAGGCCGTCGATGCTGTCGAGGCGGCGCTGGCGGAGTCCTCCCCCGGCGGCTGAGCAAGGCGCCCGGCCGCCGGGGGAGGACGCGCGGGTCAGATCGTGATGCTCTTCAGCTCGGTGTAGTGGGCCAGCCCCGCGGTGCCGAACTCGCGGCCGATCCCGCTCGCCTTGAACCCGCCGAAGGGGGCCGCCATGTTGGGTGCGGCGCCGTTGATGTTGAAGGTGCCGGTGCGGACCCGCCGGGCGATCTCCAGGCCGCGCTCCCGGTCAGCCGTCCACACCCCGCCGCCCAGACCGTACGGGGAGTCGTTGGCGATGCGGACGGCCTCGTCCTCGTCGTCGAAGGGGATGACGACCAGCACCGGCCCGAAGATCTCCTCGCGGGCGATCCGCATCGTGTTGTCGACGTCGGCGAAGACGGTGGGACGTACATAGTGCCCGCCCTCCAGGCCCTCCGGGACCCCGGGGCCGCCCGTCACCAGCCGAGCGCCCTCCCGCACGCCGAGCTCGATGTAGGAGCGGACCCGCTCGGCCTGGTCGGCGCGGACCATCGGGCCGAGGAAGGTGGCCGGGTCCGCGGGGTCGCCCACCGTGAGGCTGTCGGCGAGCGCGGCCACCGCCGCGACGACCTCCTCGTACCTGCTGCGAGGGGCCAGGATGCGGGTCTGCGCGACGCACGCCTCGGAGTTGTTGCCGAAGGAGTCGTACTTCAGGCCCGCCACGACCTTGTCCAGGTCGGCGTCCTCCAGGACGATTGCCGCGGACTTGCCGCCGAGCTCCAGGGTGACCCGCTTGAAGGTCTCCGCCGCGGCGCCCGCGATGGCCCGGCCCGCCGTGGTGGAGCCGGTGAAGGCGATCTTGTCGACCCCGGGGTGCGCGACCAGGTGGGCGCCGGCCTCGCGGCCGCCGGGCAGGATGCTGACCACCCCGTCGGGGAAGCCGGCCTCGGCGAAGAGCTCCCCGAGCAGCAGACCGTCCAGCGCGGTCTCGGGGGACGGCTTGAGCACCACCGTGCATCCGGCCAGCAGTGCCGGGACCAGCTTGGCCAGCGCGGACTGGTGCGGGGCGTTCCACGGGATCACCGCCGCCACCACGCCCACCGGCTCGCGGCGCACGACGGTCTGGCCGCCACCGGCGGCCGGACGGCGCTGCTCCCAGGCGAGCTCGCCCGCGGCCCGCAGATAGCTCTGGGTCTGCTCGGACACGGCCGGCTGCAGCGCCGAGGTGAACCAGTGCGGGGAGCCGTTCTCGGCGGTGATCAGCGCGGCTATCTCGGCGGCCCGGGCCAGGTGCAGCTTGTCGAATTGGGCCACGACCCGCATCCGCTCCTCGGGGCTCATGCGGGGCCACGGGCCCTCGTCGAAGGCGGCGCGGGCGGCGGCCACGGCCCGGTCGACGTCCGCCGGGCCGGCCTGGGCGGCGCGGCCCACCAGCGAGCCGTCGTGGGGGGAGCGGACCTCGATCAGGTCCGTTGTGGTGGGAGCGGTCCAGTGGCCGCCGATGAAGAGCCGGTCGTACGTGATCATCAGGATTCCTCTGTCGTTCACGGAGGGGTCGGGGCCGGTACCGTGCGTACCGGCCCCCGGTGACGGCTCCACGTTCCGCCCGGGGCCACAGGGCCGGCCAGGGACGGAGTGTCCCTGGGACTGCCCGTACCAGGCACGCGCCGCGTCCGGTGCCGAGAATGGGGGCATGCCTTCCACCGATCGCCCACTCCGCCCCGACAACGCGCTCGGGGACTTCCTGCGCGCCCGGCGGGGCGCGGTCGACGTCGGACGCCTCGGCCTGCCGGACGACGGCCGCCACCGCCGTGTCCCCGGGCTGCGCCGCGAGGAACTCGCCGAGCGCGCCCACGTCAGCGTCGACTACGTGGTGCGCCTGGAGCAGGGCCGCACCCGCCGGGTGTCCCAGGGCGTCCTGGAAGCGCTCGCCGACGCCCTGGAGCTGGCCCCTGACGAGCGGGCGTACCTCTTCACCATCGCCGACGTCACCCAGCCGAAGGCCTCCCGCCCGGCCCCGGCGCAACGGGTGGTGCCGCAGATCCAGCAACTGCTGGACGGCATGCGCGACGTCCCGGCGCTGGTGCTGGGCCGCCGGCAGGACGTGCTGGCGTGGAACGCCCCCGCCGCGGCGCTCCTGACCGACTTCGGCGCCCTCCCGCCCGAGCACCGCAACGTCATCCGGCTGACCTTCCTCGACCCCGGTTACCGCGCGCTGTACGGGGACGACTGGGCGGGTATCGCCCGCGAGTGCGTGGCCTTCCTGCGCATGGAGGCGGGCCGCTACCCCCAGGACCCGGCCCTCGCCGCCCTCGTGGGCGAACTCAGCGTCAAGGACGCGGACTTCCGCGCCTGGTGGGGCAGTCACCGGGTAAGCGGGGCCCGGCCCCGCAGCAAGACCTACCAGCACCCCCTGGCCGGGCCCCTCACCCTGGACGTCCAGCAGTTCACCGTCGAGGGCCAGACCGGCCAGTCCCTGATCACCTACACCGCTCGCCCCGGCACCCCTTCGGCGGACGCCCTGCGCTTCCTCCTGCAGTGGTCGGCGTTCGGCGCGCCCGACCGGGACGCGGTGCGGGCCCGCGCGGCGCGCGACGCGGAGCGGCGGGACCGTTGACGGGGCCCGCGCTCGCGCGCGGCGCGAGGGCGCGGCGGGGAAGCCGGCCGCCCCGTCCCGGCCCCGAGCGTCCGGCAGACGGTGGACCGTGCGTATCCGCACAGCGGCGCACGGGACTCCGCAGGGCGGTGACGGTGGGGCGCCACCGTCGACACCGCGGCGGGTGCGGGGGCCGCGGGCCCCGGCACCCGCCGCGCCCTTGCCTGAAACATCCCCCGGGTATAGTCCAGCCCTCAGCGATAGGTGCGGTTTGCGGCCACCCGTGGCCCTGCCGTGCAGACAGTCCCGTAACCGGAGGAACGCGGCATGCTCGAGGCTGCTGGCCTCACCGCGGTCGAGGAGACCGTCTACCGGCTCCTGGTCACCACCGCGACGGCCTCGGCAGAGGAGGTCGCCGCGCAGACGGACCTGCCCCCGGGCCAGACGGAGGGCGTCCTCGCCTCACTCGCCGCCAAGGGACTGGCCAGCCCCACCGACAGCCTCCCCCGGCAGTACGCCGCCACCCCGCCCGATGTGGCCCTGCTGCCGCGGCTGCAACGCCAGGCCGATGCCCTCGACAAGGCCCGGACCGCGGTCACCGACCTGCTGGACAGCTACCGCAGCACCGTGCGCCGCCAGGACGCGGGCCAGCTCATCGAGGTCATCACCGGCAGCGAGGCGCTGCGCCAGCACCTGCGGCAGATGCAGGAGAACGCGCGCCACGAGATGCTCTGGTTCTGCAAGGCGCAGTACGTCGCCATGCCCTCGGGGAGCAATCGTGCCGAGTACGACGCCCTCGCCCGCGGCGTGCGCTACCGCGTCCTGTACGAGCAGGCGTTCTTCGACGACGACGGGGCCATCGACAACGTGGTGGAGGGCGTCAGGGCCGGGGAGATCGCCCGCTCCGTCCCCCATCTGCCGCTGCGGCTCGCGGTCGCCGACCGCTCCATCGCCATCTGCCCCCTGGTGCCCGGCGGCCCGCACGGCAGCCCGAACGAACCGACCGCGGCGCTGCTGCGCGACAGCAGCCTCCTCGAGGCGCTGACCGCGCTGTTCGAACGTTACTGGGAGGACGCGGTGCCGCTGCACGTCAGCGCGTCCGGCGCGATGAGCGGCACCGACGGCGCGGACGACTCCGACCCGCTGAGCGAGACCGACCGCCGGCTGCTGTCCCTGCTCGTCGCGGGCGTGGCGGACAAGGCCATAGCCAGTCAGATGGGCCTGAGCCGGCGCACCGTCCAGCGCCACATCCAGCACATGATGACCCTCGCCGGCGCCGCCACCCGCATGCAGCTCGCCTGGCAGGCCGCTCGCCGCGGCTGGCTCTGAGGGGGCCGGGGAGGGCGCGCACACCGGGGATTTGGGCGCGCGGGATCCGCCCGCGCCGTCCCCTTCTGAGCGGGCATCACGAAGGGCGGGCGACGGCGGTACGGTCAGCCCCGCTCCGCGGCCTCCCCGACCGGCACCCGCGGGGCCCGGCGCCCCGTCGCAGGGGTGCCGAACCGGATGAGCATCTGCACCAGACCCGGGCCGCAGTCCATGGTGCGCAACGCCGCCCGCAGGTCCGGCCACTCCATCGCCTCGTGCAGCAGCGTCGCCTGGACGGTGTGCGCGGTCGCCAGAAGCACCACGCGTCCTATGGCCTGGCCGGCCCGCAGCCAGTCCGCGCACGTGTCGCCGGGGGTGCACAGCACCGCCACCAGGGGCCGGCGCTCGGGATCGAGGAGCCAGGCGGAGGCGGCCGCCCCGGAGTTCTCGTGGACCCGGCCCCCGGCGCCGACGAAGCGCCCGCCCGTCCCGCAGCGCTGCTCCGCCTCGGCCGCCAGCCGCAGCAGCCGCGGCGTCTCCTCGGCCCGCGGCAGCACCAGGGACGCGCCCTCGGCGTGGGCGGCGTCGATCAACTCCAGCACGACCGCTCCGGTCGGGCAGTACGCGAAGGCGGAAGCGAGGCAGCCGCGGCGGCGCCAGACCGCGTCGTACAAATCGCGGTACGGGCCGCCGCCGTCGTCGCGCGGGCCGGTCGGCCGCACCTCGGCGAGCAGATCCGGGTCGCCGGGCACGGGCAGCAGCCGCACCTTCGGCTCCCACCCGAAGTGGGCCAGGGCGACCCGGAGGTTGAACACGGCGGCGCCGACGGACACGTGCAGCACGCGGGCCGCGGCCTCCGACTCCGGCACCCCGGGCTCGGGGACCGCGCGCACCTGGAACGTGGCGGTGTCCGGATCGAGGCGGTACCGCCAGGGGCGGCTGCCGCGGAAGGAGGGCGCCGCGACGGCGGCGGAGATCAGTCTCTCCACGGTCGCCCCGTTGAGTGGGGTGGGTTCCACGGTGCGCTCCCTCCGGCCGGCGCGTCCTTTCAGCCTGCACGCCGCGGTCCCCCGCGAGCAGGGCCGACCGGCCCTACCGCGTGGGCCGCCGGGGCACGGCCGGCTGATCCTCGGCACGGGTCATCGCCCCGCGCCCAGGGCCGGAGCCACCACGAACGGTCAGCGCACCGTGCTGCCGCTGCCCTGGGGACCGTACAGATCGAGCAACCGGGTGCGGGCCCCCTGCAGTCGGTGCGCCACTATCTGAGCGACCCGCCGGGCCACCGCGCGCCCGAACACCACGTCGGCCTCGCACAGAGCCCGCACCACCGTGGCGTCGAACTCGTCGACTCGCACAGGGGTCTGCGTCACCGCGCCCAAATGCCACGTGTACGGCGGGAAGAGCCATGACCAGCCGAGCAGGTCCCCCGGACCCAGGGTCTCCACCACGGCGGGTTGCCGGCCGGGCACGTGCAGGTCGAGCGCGACCGAGCCGGCCCGGATGATCCAGAAGCGGTCCGCCCTGTGCCCCTCCTCGAAGATCCTGGTCCGGGCCGGGAAGGACACGTCGCGCGCGAGTTCCCGCAGCCGGCCGCGGGTCTCCGGTGGCAGTGCGTCGAGCAGGCCCGTCGTGGTCGTCATCGCCGTCCTCCCTCGGATGCGGTACGCCCTCACCCCCAGAGTCCTCCGCCGTCCCGGGCACGAGGAGGGGCCGACCGGCCCCACCGCGGGCCCCGGCGTCCATACCCTGCCGTGCCCGCGCGGAGGAGGGCGCAGACGGGGCGGAGGGGGCCCGGGGAGCAGGGGACGGGGCGCACCGGTGTGAGCGGGCCCCACGGCGCCACCGCGAGGAGCACCCTGAGGGAGGCCGCCGCGGCACCGCGCCGCGGCCGCCGACGAGGGGGGATGCTCATGAGAACGCGGAAGCGCCAGGAAGCGGCGGGGAACGCGGACGCCCTCGCGCCCGAGGAGGTCTCGGAGTCCGAACGCCTGCGCCAAGGAGCCCGCCCCGCCTTCCCGTCCGCAGCCCGCCGCTGGGCGTCCGTAAGGCGCGAGACGAACCCGCACCCGGGCACCGGCCCCCGCACACCGGCACAGCGATCCAGCCCGCGATGACACTCCCATGGCACTGAGTGCGCTTCCAGAAGGTGCTGAGTACCCTCGCGCCCCGGGGGTCCCTACGCGGGGGACTCCTCGTCCGCCAGGCCCGCCTCGATCTCCCGGACGACCCGCCACATGGGCGTCCGCCTCCTGGTGATCACGATCACCACGTCGTCCTCCGCCTCCTGGGTGTCCTGCCGGGCGCTGCCGTCCCCGTTCCAGGCGGCGCGCACGAACCGCAGCGCGTGCTCCACTGCCGCGCCGGCGTCGCCCTCCGCCCCGGAGCGCAGCCAGGTGCGCAGGCCGTTGTTGTGGGCGGCGACCACGGCAGCCGCGATCACGTCGGCCCGGAGCTTGCCGTCGGGCCGGTCCGCGTAGCGGGCCCCGAGGTACTCCGCGAGCGCGCGCTCGTACCGCCAGACGACCGACAGCTCGTAAGCCCGCAGCCCGGGCACCTGTTTGGTGAGTCGGTAGCGCTGCACGGAGAACGTGGGGTTCTCGGCGTACATGCCGAGCACCAGGCGCGCCGCGTCGCAGACCCGGGTCACCGGGTCGTCCGTGTCGGCGCTGGCCTCCAGAAAGCGCGTCATGTCGGCGAGCGCGCGTTCGTGGTCGGGGAAGACCACGTCTTCCTTGGAGGGGAAGTAGCGGAAGAACGACCGGCGCCCGACACCGGCGAGGGCGACGATGTCGTCGATCGTCGTCGCCTCGTAGCCGCGCTCCAGGAAGAGCTGGAAGGCGGCGGCGACGAGGGCGTCCCGCATCGGTGGCTTTGTGGTCATGGACGCGAACCTAACACCCCGAGACCATGGATCACTGACACTGAGTGTGCAAAACTGAGGGTACTCGATGCCATGACGTGTGACGCGGACTGGAGTAACGGACGTGAGTGACGATTTCGACCTCTTCCGGACATCGGAGGAGCACGACATGCTCCGGGACGCGGTGCGCTCCCTGGCCGAGGCGAAGATCGCCCCGTATGCGGCGGAGGTCGACGAACTCGGCCGCTTCCCGCAGGAGGCTCGGGACGCGCTGGAGGCGAACGACCTGCACGCCGTCCACGTGCCGGAGGCGTTCGGCGGCGCCGGCGCCGACGCGCTGTCCACCGTGATCGTGATCGAGGAGGTGGCGCGGGTGTGCGCCTCGTCCTCGCTGATCCCCGCTGTGAACAAACTGGGGTCGCTGCCGGTCCAGCTGTCCGGCTCCGAGGAGCTGAAGACGAAGTACCTGGGCGCGCTGGCCCGGGGCGAGGGCATGTTCTCGTACTGCCTGTCGGAGCCGGACGCCGGCTCGGACGCCGCGGGCATGAAGACCCGCGCGGTGCGCGACGGGGACTTCTGGGTGCTCAACGGCGGCAAGCGGTGGATCACCAACGCCGGTGTGAGCGAGTTCTACACCGTCATGGCCGTGACCGACCCGGACAAGCGTTCCAAGGGCATATCGGCGTTCGTCGTGGAGAAGGGCGACGAGGGCGTCTCCTTCGGCGCCCCGGAGAAGAAGCTGGGCATCAAGGGGTCGCCCACCCGAGAGGTGTACCTCGACCATGTGCGCGTCCCCGCCGACCGGATGATCGGCGCCGAGGGCACGGGCTTCGCCACGGCGATGCGCACCCTGGACCACACCCGTGTGACGATCGCGGCGCAGGCGATCGGCATCGCCCAGGGCGCACTCGACTACGCCAAGGGATATGTGAAGGAACGCAAGCAGTTCGGCAAGGCGATCGCCGAGTTCCAGGGCATCCAGTTCATGCTGGCGGACATGGCGATGAAGCTGGAGGCTGCACGGCAGCTGACCTACGCGGCGGCGGCGAAGTCGGAGCGCTCGGACGCGGACCTGACGTTCTTCGGCGCGGCGGCCAAGTGCTACGCCTCGGACGCGGCCATGGAGATCACCACGGACGCGGTGCAGCTGCTGGGCGGATACGGGTACACGCGCGACTACCCGGTGGAGCGCATGATGCGCGACGCGAAGATCACCCAGATCTACGAGGGCACCAACCAGGTCCAGCGCATCGTCATGGCCCGCAACCTGCCGTAATCAGCAAACCGAGAGTGTGGAGGGACATCAA
>NZ_JBYIQP010000083.1:0-32225 GCF_057707665.1 Actinacidiphila sp. bgisy167
GTCCGTGAGCGCGAAGGCTCACTGCCCTCTCACCGGCGGTCTGTTGGGATGTCGGCAGCAGCGTGACCGGAAATTTTGCGTGCTTTTGAAGGACGCTGCCACTCGGCCATCGGAGAACCAGAGATGCGATCAATGACCACACTCACCAGGCTGTTCGTCCCATCGGCGCTCATCGTCGCCGCTGTCGCGGCGCTCTCGGCATGCGGCGGTGGGGCCGCGCAGGGGCCGCAGGTGGCCAGTGTGCCGGACGGCACGGCGAGTGCCGCCTCGCCCCCGGCCGGCGGGGGCACCGACTGGATGCCCTTCGTACGGTGCCTGCGCGAACACGGCCTCGATGTGAGGGATCCCGACCCCGACAACCCGCAGGGCAATGTCGTCACCTTGGCCGACGGGGGCCAGATACCTGTCATGGACCCCGCCCACCGGGCGTGCGCGTCGAAGATGCCGGCACTGGACGAGGGCCCCCACTGGAAGCCGGAGGAGATCGAGAAGTTGCGGCAGTACGCCGCGTGCATGCGGGAGAACGGGGCGACGGAATTTCCCGACCCCGACCCCGAGACCGGCGACAAGCCCGAGGACTCGACGTACAACTTCAAGCTGGACCCGAAGGCCCGGAAGGCCGGGGAGGCCTGCGACCATCTCTACCCGCAGTCCGAGAGCCAGGGCGTGGCCGGATGAGCCGTCGGAAGAGCTCCGGGAAGGGGCGCCGAGCGCTTCTGGCGATCGGCGGGACTGCGGCAGTGGCCGTGGTGGTGGCCGGCGCGGCCTCCTTCGAGGTCCTCGAGGGCCACGTCGAAACCGCTGCCCCCAGCGTGTCCCCTCCGGCCACCGCGGAGGTCACGCGGAAGACGATGGAGCGCTGGATCACCGTGTCGGGTGCCGCGACGTACGGCCGCGCACAGCCCCTGACCGGACACGCCGAAGGCACGGTCACATGGCTGCCCGCACCCGGCACCGTGCTCCGCCGCGGCGACGTGCTCGCCCGGGTCGACGACCGCCCCGTCGTCCTCCTCTACAGCGAGCTCCCCGCCTACAGGGAACTGGCGTTGGACATCAAGGGCGAGGACGTCAAGGAGTTCACCACCAACCTCAGCGCGCTGGGCTACGGCGGATTCACACCCGGTGACACCTACACCGCCGGAGTCGAAGCCGCCGTGAAGCGCTGGCAGAAGGCCCTGGGCGCGCCGGAGACCGGCAGGATCGTCCTCGGAGACGTGGTGTACGCCGACGGCGCGCGCAGGGTCGCCGCGCGCGGTGCGGCCATCGGCGCCGCCGCGGTGTCCGAGTTGCTGACGGTGACCGGGACCACCCCGAAGGCCAAGCTCACCATTTCCGAGGCGGACTCCGAACTGGCGGTCAAGGGCGTGCGGCTGAAGGTGTACACCGCCGGTGGCAGGAGCACGGACGCCACGGTCGTGTCCGTCGGCGCCCCGCGCACCGGCGACAGTGGAGAGAACGTCCAGGACGTCACCGTCTCCCTGGCCGACCCGTCGGTCGTGACCGCCGGGACCGGTCGCGAGGCCGGCACCCTCACGGGCCGGTATCTCGCCGGTCGGCACGAGAACGTCCTGACCGTTCCCGTGCCGGCGCTTCTCGCGCTGTCCGGTGGAGGCCACGGTGTGGAAGTGCTGGACGGCGACGGGCGCAGTCATGTCGTCGCCGTGCGTCTCGGGCTCTTCGTGGACGGACGCGTCGAGGTCTCCGGCGACGGGCTGGCCGCGGGTGACAAGGTGGGAGCCGCGCGATGAGCGCCGACCCCGTCGTCGTCCTGGACCGTGTGAGCCGTACCTACGGCGGCGGTGTGGCCGCCGTGCGCGATGTGAGCCTGACGGTGGGGCCGGGCGAGGCGGTCGCCATCGTCGGCCCCTCCGGCTCGGGGAAGTCCACGATGCTCAACCTCATCGGCACGCTGGACCGGCCCACCGCGGGCCGGGTCGCCATCGCCGGGCACGAGGTGTCGAAGCTGAGCGATCGCCGCTTGTCCGCCTTGCGCGCGATGTACATCGGCTTCGTCTTCCAGCAGTTCCATCTCCCGGCGGGCTTCCCCATCGTGGAGGCGGTGGCCGACGGCCTGCTGTACTGCGGCGTGGCCCGGAGGGAACGGACACGCCGTGCCCTGGCCGCGCTCTCCCGAGTCGGGCTCGGACACCGGACCGACCACCGACCGCATGAACTCTCGGGCGGCGAGCGGCAACGAGCCGCGATCGCCCGCGCCATCGTCGGCGAGCCGCCACTGCTGCTCGCCGACGAGCCCACCGGCAATCTGGACACGGCTTCCGGCGGGGCCGTCATGGATCTGCTCAGGGAACTGCACACCTCTGGCACGGCCTTGGTGCTGATCACCCATGACGCCGAGGTGGCCGCCCGGTTGCCGCGCCGGATCGAGTTCCGGGACGGCGCCGTGGTCGGCGATCGGGCCACGGGCGCGGCCGACGGCGCCGGAGAGGCCACGACCGGATTCGCCGACCGGGCCGCCACAGGCCGTGGCCGCGGCCCCGGCCATCACACTGCGACGGAGCGCCGCTGATGCAGACCACTCCTTGCTCCCTGAGGCCCTTCCGGCTGCGGCCGCGTGACGTCCTGCGGGTCGGCGGCAGCGGACTGCGCTACCGGCCCCTTCGGGCCGTGCTGTCGGCGCTCGGCCTCGCCATCGGCATCGCCGCCATGACCGCCGTCGTCGGGATCTCCAGCTCCAGCCGCACGGCACTCGACCGGGAACTGGCCGCCCTGGGAACGAACCTGCTCACCGTCGGTCCCGGCACGGACCACGGCACCGGGCAGAAACAGGAGCTGCCGGAGACGGCCCCGGCCATGATCCGCCGGGTCGGCCCCGTGCAGTCCGTCGCCGCGGTCGGCCGGCTCCCGCGTGCCGCGGTCTACCGCAACGAGTACATCCCCACAGCGCTCAGCGGCAGCATCGCCGTCTACGCGGCGACGCAGGGCCTCCCGGAGGCACTGCGTGTGCCCCTGGTCGTCGGCCACTGGCCGAATGCCACGCAGGCGAGGCTGCCCGTGGTCGTTCTCGGCGCCGACACCGCGAACACCCTCGGGATCCACGAACTGCGTGCCGCTTCGGCCGCGGAGGGCCCGAACGGCGTCCAGGTCGTGCTGGGCGGCAAACGCTTTACCGTCGTCGGAGTCCTCGCCCCGTCCCCTCTCGCGCCCCAACTGGATCGGGCCGCGCTCGTCGGGTGGGGCGCCGCCCGTGCGGAACTGGGTTTCGACGGACACCCCACGACCGTCTACACCCGTGTCCGGGACGACGCGGTCCTCGACGTCCATGGCGTCCTGGCCCCCACCGCCAACCCCGAGCACCCCGAACAAGTGGCGGTCTCCAGGCCCTCCGACGCCCTCGTGGCGAGGAACGCTTCGGAGCGGGCCTTCACCGGACTCCTTCTGGGCCTGGGTTCGGTCGCTCTGCTGGTGGGCGGGATCGGGGTGGCCAACACGATGGTCATCTCGGTGCTGGAGCGTCGCTCCGAGATCGGTCTGCGCCGCGCCCTGGGCGCCACACAGGGGCAGATCCGGTTGCAGTTCCTCGCCGAGTCGCTGCTGCTGGCCGCACTCGGCGGAGTGGCGGGCGTACTCCTGGGCACCGCCGTGACCGGGGTGTTCGCCACGACGCGGGGATGGCCGACCACCGTGCCCGTATGGGCCTCCGCGGGAGGCGTGGCCGCCACGTTGGCCATCGGCGGACTGGCCGGCCTGTACCCGTCGGTCCGCGCCGCGCGCATGTCTCCGACGGAGGCGCTGGCCGGCACGTGAACGGGTGCGCCCTGCGGTTCGGGCCGGATCGGCAGGACCAGGAGGGCGCGGTGCACGGGCTCTTCCGAGCCGGTGCCCGCTGACGTGAGCGTCGCTTCGGTCGGCGTACGCCGCCCCTCGGCGACCACGGCCGAGGGGCGGGGTGCGGCAGACGGGTCAGTCCTGCGGTCGGCGGCTGCGCAGCCGGGCGAGCTCCGTCTGCCACCTGCTCCGGCGGTGGAGGCCCCCCGCTTCGGCGGCCTCCGGAGGGGACACGGGCAACCGGACCGATTCGCAGTAGGCCTTCCATGCCTGGTACCAGCCGGGCGCGAGGACGGCGGCGAGCAGGATGAGCGGGACGAGCACGGCGGATATCAACACGGCTGCTCCCTTCCGCGCGGCCGTCACGCCGGCGGGCGCGAACAACGGTCGGTGGACGCTGTGCCGCCGACCGGACCGGATGCAACGGGCTCCGTCCGTCATCGTCCTCCCGGGCGTGTCGAACGCAAATCGAGCGAACCGCCTCGGTGTCCGCGGCGCCGCTGGTCAGCCCGCTTTCCGCCGGGCGGTACGCGGACCGCGCCGACGCCCCGCCCGCTGCTCCGAACGGGTGAGGCGGGCGGGCCGGGCGCACGGCGCCGGGCCAGCGTGCCCCGGCCGGTCCGCGCACCATGTCAATCCGCCGGATGACGGAGTCGGCCGGGCCCGCCGGCCGTAGCGGACAGCCGCCGCGCGGGGCTGTTCCGCTCTGTCTTGCCCCGGGGGCGTTTCCCCCGGTGCGCGGCGTGGGCAGCCACGGACTGTGCGGGTGTCCGGGGTTCGTCGGCATGGGGAGATGAGGGATTGATGCCTCCTGAGATAGTTGGGCGTCGCGGCTCGTTGGCGGGGGAGAGGTTCGGGATCGGCGACAAGCCCCTCACGTTCGGGCGCAAGGACGGGAACACGGTGGTGATCGCCAGTGTCAGCGTGTCCCGCCTGCACGCGGAGGTGCGGCGCGAGGGCCACGGCTTCGTGCTCTACGACCGGGGCAGCAGCAACGGGACGCGGGTCAACGGGGAGCGGGTGACCTCGCATGTGCTGCAGCCCGGCGACGAGATCGCCATCGGTGACGAGACCTTCCGCTTCGAGGCCGCCGACGCCATGGAGACCATCCTCGACCTCTCGCTGCTGGAGGCGCTCGTGCCGCCCTCGGAACCGGCGGAGCCGGGCCAGGTGCTGCGGGTGACGGTCGCGGGCGGCGGTCCGGTGGGGCTGGCCTTCGCCCTCCTGCTGGAGAACCTGATGGGCCGGCGGGTGTTCGTCACCGTCTATGACGGCCGCTGGACCCAGGACGGGGACCGCGTCGTCTGGAAGGACGAGGGCCAGGGCAACGTCCGGCGGCAGCAGGTCGTGACGGTGCAGAGCCGGCAGTATCTGAACCTGCCCCAGGAGATGCAGGACCGGCTGTTCACGGAGGGCGCGTACAGCGAGATGTGGCCCGCGGGCCCGGACTCGATCCGCGGTCGCAACCCGCGCAACATCCGCATCGCGTACGTCGAGGACACGCTGCTGGACCTGGCCGGCAGCAAGCGCGAGCGCATCCGCCTGGTCCCCGCCCGGTTCGACGCGGCCGAGCATGCGGAGGCGGTGGCCTCCGAGCACGTCCTGGCGATCTGCGAAGGCGGCCGGTCGCGCACACGCGAGCATTTCGCCGCCAGATTCGGGACGGCCGACACCTCCATCTACTCGCTGGACGGGGTGCACCTGCAGGACGTCGTGCTGGGCCTGCGCGTACGGTCGAGGCTCTCCGACCCCATGACCGTCCTGCTCACCGTCGCGCAGAACCGCTTCCTGCTCAACTCCCTTCGGGGTGAGGGTTTCCTGAACATGCGGCTGACCGACGCCGAGGCGCGGGAGGTCGTCGGGATCGACCCCGTGCGGCAGGTCTTCGAGCAGTGCGTCGCCTCCCGGCCCTGTGTGATGAGCCGCGACGGACACGGGGACTTCCACTGCTCCACGCACAGCACGTTCTTCCTGCCCGCCCTCATCAAGGGATCGCCGCTGTGGCAGCGCGTCAAGGAGGGACTGGCGCTCTTCGACGTCGACGAGCAGGACCTGAGCGCGATCACCGCCTTCCGCCTGGACATGGTGCAGCGCCCGCGCTTCACGGCCCGTCTGCACCCGGCGACCGCGACCACTCCCGGGACGTACGGTTTCCTGCTCGGGGACGCCGCCAACGCCATCCACTTCTGGCCCGGGCGCGGCCTGAACAGCGGTCTCGCCTCGGCGATATCGCTGGCCCGCACGCTCAGCGGCACCTGGCGCGGCCGGGCGCTGCGGGACGCGGACTTCGTACGCCACGAGGCGGCGATGTCGATGCTCCAGTACCGGCACAAGAGCCGTGCCTGGAACGCGATGATCACCACCGACGAGAACGGGGTGGGCCAGGCGATCAAGGACCGGATCGCGCGGAGCATCGAGGAGTGCGCCGCGGCCGAGCCGGACCGCGAGGGCGACATCGACGCGCTCATGGAGCAGGTGCGCGCTATCCGGGCACGCCTGGCGCCGCGGATCGCCGGGATGCCGGACGACGAGACGCTGCGGCGGCACCTGGGGAGTCTCGGCGGCGAGACGTTGCGCACCCTGCGGGACAGTGGTCCATGGGACACCGTCACCGTCGGCGGCGAGGAGGTCGACATCGACATCTTCTACCGCGACGCGGGTCCCACCTCGCCGCGTGCGGCCCCGCTGGCCGGCTGAGCAGCCGAGCGGTCGACCGGCCCGTCAGGGGCCGATCGGCCCCATCAACCCGGGCGGGTCGGGGGGAGCGGCGCCCGGCTCGTCGAGGACGGCGGTGATCAGTCCGGGGAATCGGCTCTCCAGTTCCTCGCGGCGCAGGCTGATGAGGCGCTGCCGGCCGTGCGGGTCGTTGCGGATCACCCCGGCCTCGCGGAGCGTCTTCAGGTGGTGGGAGAGGGTGGACTTGGGGATCTCCCCGTTCATGGGCTGGCAGGCCGATCCCTCCAGGGGCCGGTCGGCCAGGCGGCGCACCAGGTCCAGCCGCGAGGGGTCGCTCAGGGCGAAGAGCACGTCGGTCAGCACCAGGTCCGCGGTGTCGGGATGCGGCAGTTCCCGGGGGGCTCCAGTCATGGTTCGATAATAGTTGAACAATCGGCGGCTGTGTGTTTTCCTCGAATGGTTCGATAATTGTGGAACCGTTCGGAGCCCCCTATGCACACCCATCGCCGCGAGCGGCGACTGCCGCGGCCGGTCGGCTTCTGGCTGCTCGCCGCCACCCTGCTCGCCTTCCTGGCCGCCTCCAGCGCACCCTCCCCGCTCTACGTCGTCTACCAGCACCAGTGGGGCTTCTCGCCGACCGTCCTCACCGAGGTCTTCGCGGTCTACGTGCTGGCGCTGCTGGTGGCGCTGCTCAGCGTCGGCGGGCTGTCCGACCACGTCGGCCGGCGGCCGGTGCTGCTCGCGGCGCTGGTCGTCGAGGCCGCGGCCATGGTCGTCTTCCTCACCGCGGGCGGGGTGGGCGCGCTCTTCCTCGCCCGCATCCTGCAGGGCGTGGCCACGGGCGCGGCGGCCGGGGCCATCAGCGCGGGGCTGATCGACCTGCAGCCCTCGCCC
Organism: Actinacidiphila sp. bgisy167; assembly: GCF_057707665.1. Classification (NCBI taxonomy): domain Bacteria; kingdom Bacillati; phylum Actinomycetota; class Actinomycetes; order Kitasatosporales; family Streptomycetaceae; genus Actinacidiphila; species Actinacidiphila sp. bgisy167. Next base: position 7,357 of record NZ_JBYIQP010000083.1, read on the forward strand.
ACCTCGGCCCTGGGCTCGCTGCTGAACACCCTGGCCTCGGCCACCGGACTGGCCGTCGGGGCGCTGGGCGCCGGCCTGCTGGTGGAGTACGGCCCGGCCCCCACCCACCTGGTCTTCGTCCTGCTGACCGCCGTGTTCGTGGTGCTCGCGGCACTGGTGCTGTACCTGCCCGATCCCGTCTCGCCGCGCCCGGGGGCCTGGGCCTCGCTGCGGCCCCGTGCGGCCGTACCGGCGCAGGCCCGCCGCGCCTTCCTGGTCGCGACGCCCTGCCTCGTCGCGACCTGGGCGATCGGCGGGCTCTACCTCGCGCTCGGCCCCTCGCTGACCGCAGGGGTGCTGCACCTGTCCAGCCACCTGGTCGGCGGCCTGGTCGTCGCCACCCTCTTCGGTGCGGCGGCCGTCGCCTCCCTGCTCCTGCGCGGCGTGGCGCCGCGGCGGATGATGACCGGCGGCTCGGCCATGCTCGCGGTGGGGACCGGGCTGACGCTGCTCGCCCTCGCCGGACCCTCGACGGCACTGTTCTTCGTCGGCACCGCGCTCGCGGGGCTGGGCTTCGGCGCCGCCTTCCTGGGCGCCTTCCGCTCCCTCGCGGCGCTGGCCCGGCCCCCGGAGCGGGCGGAGCTGTTCGCGTCGCTCTACGTCGTGAGCTACCTGGCCCTGAGCGTTCCGGCCGTCGTGGCAGGCTTCGCCGTGCCGGACTTCGGTCTGCACAGCACGGCCACGGTGTACGGCTCCGTGGTGGTCCTGCTGGCGCTGCTGTCCGCCGTGTCGGCGGCGCTCGTCCGCAGGCCCGCCGTCGTGATACCGGCCGCGCCCGAGGCCGCGTCCGCCGGCGAACCCGCCGCCGGCCTGCCGACCGTTCCGGCCGCGACCTCCGCGGCGGCCGGCGAGCCCGGGACCGGGGTCTGACCGGGCGCTGCGGGCCGGACGCGGGGGCGACGCCGAAGGCGCCGCCCCCGCGGGTGACGATGTCGCGGGAACGCGTCGGGCGCGGCTCCACGACCCGGACGACCGCCGACCCGGGCGACCGCGAGAGCGGGCCGCCCGGCACGGGCCCGCCGGTGTTCGCCCGGCCGGTCAGCGCTTCGCCGCGGCGAACGGGCCGGGGCCGGCGAACACCAGCCGGGCGAAGTTCTCGCCGATGCGCCGGTGCCCCGCGGGGTCGGGGTGGATCCCGTCCGGCAGCGGCAGTTCCGCGTAGTCGGCCGGGCCGTAGAGCTCCCGGCCGTCGAGGTAGTGCAGATGCGGGTCGTCGGCCGCCCGCCGGGCGACCACGCGGGCCAGTGCGTCGCGGATGACGTTGAGGGTCAGCCGGCCCGCGGCGCGTTCCGCCGGATCGCCGGTGGCGACGAACCGCAGCGAGCCGCCGTCGACGTCCGGCGCCAGTGGCCCCGGTGTGTCCTCCTGCACGGGGCACAGGACGGAGGAGACCACCAGCAGGGGTGTCGTCGGATGCCCCTCGCGGACGAGGTCGAGAAAGCCGTCCACCGCCGGGACGAAGGCGCGCAGGCGCATCACGTCGGCATTGACGATGTTGATTCCGATCTTGAGGCTGATCAGGTCGGCCGGCGTGTCACGGATGGCGCGGGCGGTGAACGGATCCAGCAGCGCGCTTCCGCTGAAGCCCAGGTTCACCAGCTCCACGCCGCCCGCGGCGGCGGCCAGGGCGGGCCAGGTCGCTGTCGGATGCGCGGCGTTGGAGCCATGGCTGATGGAGCTGCCGTGGTGCAGCCACACCCTGCGGCCCCGCGGACCGGAAGCGGCGATGGGCGCGTCGCTGCGTAGCGCGATCAGCTCGGTGGTCTCGTTGTGCGGCAGCCAGATCTCGACGTCCTTGTCTCCCGGCGGCAGGCCCTCGAACCGGGCGGTGCCGGGCGGCCCCTCGTGCAGCTCGGCGGTCTGGGTGAGCATGTCGGTGATCTCCCGGACGTTCCCGCCGGGCACGGTGGTCTGCGCGGCGAGACGGCCGTCGACCAGCAGGTCGTACACGCCGTCCGGCGGTGGCGGGAAGCCGCGGTAGACGCGCTTGGTGGGGAGCGCGTCGAGTTCGACGGTGGTGGCCCGGGTGCGGAAGGCCAGCCGGACGCCCGACGGCTGCGCCTGCGCGGTGGCCAGTTGCTCGTCCGGGATCTGCCGGCGGGCCGCGGCGGGTAGGCGGTGGGGGAGCAGCCCGCTGCGGGTGCGTTCCACGTCGAGTGCGCCCCGCAGCAGTTCGGCGGTGACGGGAGTGGCGATCAAGTCCGGGTTCGCGTGCATGGTCCTCTGCTTGTCCGTGGGCGGTTCGCGGGCCGGTGGCCACAGGGTGTGGCGGGGTGTCCCGGTGGGGAGGCGGCAGGCACGCCCTCAGCGGGCCGACCGCTCGCGCAGCAGCGCGTCGAGCGAGTCCAGCGCCCACGACCACGACTCCTCCGCCGCGACGGGCGTGTGGTCGAAGCCCCCCGCCAGTTCGAGGCTGACGTAGCCGTGGAAGACGCTGCCCAGCAGACGGACGGCGTGCGTCTGCTCCGGCTCCGGTAGGCCGTAGCCGCGCAGGACTGCCCGCGACATCCGGGCGTGCCGGACACCGGCGCCGGTGGCGGCCGTCTGCGGGTCGAGCCTGAGCTGCGCCGCCGCGTAGCGGCCGGGGTGCTCCCGGGCGTAGGCGCGGTAGACGTCGGCGAAGGCGATCAGGGCGTCCTTGCCTGCGCGACCGGCCAGGGCCTCGGCCGCGCGGTCGGCGAGTTCCTCCAGGGCCAGTAGGGCGATCCTGGTCTTGAGGTCCTGTGAGTTCCTGACGTGGGAGTACAGGCTGGCGGCCTTGACACCGAACCGCTCGGCCAGCGCCGAGACGGTGACCTGGGCGAAGCCGACCTCGTCGGCGAGCTCCGCGCCCGCCTGGGTCAGGCGTTCCGCGGTGAGTCCTACGCGTGGCACAGCGCGTCTCCCTTCTTCCCATCGGCATTATGCGTTTGCCTAAACAGTGTAGGCAAATGCCTTCTGCGATGTGTTCGCTGGTGCGCGTGCGCTGTGTCGCGGTGCGCTGGTACAGGGCTCCTCTGGCGTGCCGGGCGGCGTCAGCCCCCGTCACACCGCGCCTGGATGAGGAGCAGGGCGATGTCGTCGCTGCGCGCGGGGGACTGCTCGGCGTGGTGCACCAGGGCGTCGGCGAGCTCGTCCACCGTCCCGGGCCCGTGCTGCGCGAGGCGCGCGGCGAGCGCCGCGATGCCCTCCTCGATGTCGCCGCCCGGGGTCTCGACCAGTCCGTCGGTGTACAGGGCGAGCACGGCGCCGGGCGGCAGGGGGACGTCCGTCGGCGGGTAGGTGGCGGCGGGGTCGATACCGAGCAGCAGTCCCGGTGCCGGGTCGAGGACCTCGACCCGGCCGTCGGGCCGCCGCAGCAGCGGTGGCAGGTGGCCGGCCGTGGCGAGGCGGGCCCGGTGCCGCGCCAGGTCCAGCTGGACGTAGAGGCAGCTGGTGAACAGCCCCGGGTCCAGATCGGTGAGCAGGCGGTTGGTGCGGGCCAGGACCTCGTCGGGCGGGGCCCCGGCGGTGGCGTGGACAGCCGTGCGGACCTGGCCCATCAGCGCGGCGGCGCTGACGTTGTGTCCCTGCACGTCGCCGATGGCCGCGCCCGCGAGGTGTGAGCCCAGACGGATGAGGTCGTAGAAGTCGCCGCCGATGCCCATACCGGGGCCGGCCGGCAGATAGCGGGCGGCGACGTCCAGGCCGGGCACGCTCGGAAGCGTCCGGGGGAGCAGGCATTCCTGGAGTTCCTGGGCGAGGCGGTGCTTGGCGTCGTACAGGCGCGCCCGTTCCAGCGCCTGGGCGATCAGCCCGGCGGCGGCGGTCAGGACGGTGCGCTCCTCGTCGGTGAACGGGTGGGGGCGCTCGTAGGCGATCACCAACGAGCCGACGGGACGGCCGGAGGAGATCAGCGGCAGGAAGGCCCAGGAGCTCATGTCGTCGTGGAGCACGGCGGGCGGGTAGGCCTGGTGGAGTGCGGCGAAGTCGGGGAAGAAGCCGGGGGTGCCGGTGGTCAGCGCCCGCACGGCGGGGGTCTGCGAGTTCAGGGGGGCACCGTCGAAGTGTTCCAGCAGGTCGGAGGGGTAGCCGCGGTGGCCGATCAGCCGCAGCCGGCCGTCCTGCGCTGTCATCAGCGCCAGGGCCTGGGCACCGAAGGCGGGCAGCAGCTGGTCCGCTGCCTGGTCCGCGACGTCCCGCACGCTGATCGCCTGGGTCAGCGTGGCCGCCAGGTGCATCAGGTGGTACATGATGTTCGCCCGGCCGGGTTCGGCGGCGGGCGCGGGGCTGAGCACCCCTGCGGGGTCGGAGGGCAGGGCGGTCGGGACGATGCGGACGCTGACGCCGGAGGAGTCCGGATAGAGATGGAAGGAAAGGCACGGGCCCGTGGGCGGCGAGGCGCTGAAGGAGGAGGGCTGCCCGCTGATCAGCACGGCCCGGAAGCGGTCCTCGACGACGGGCCCGTCCAGCCACGGCAGCGCCGTCCACAGGCAGGCGCCGAGCAGTTCGGCGACCTCGGCGCCCAGGAGCTCGGCCGCCCCGGTGGTGGCGAACAGGATCCGGCCGTCCAGGTCCAGCGTGCAGCAGCCCCCGGGGAGCCGTTCGGCGAAGTCCACCGCGGACTGCGCCTCGGCGGGCCACACCGCGCGCGGGCGCGTCGCAGGCAGCACGCGGGGCTCCGGGGGCGCGGCGACAGGCCGGCCCTCGTCCGCGGCGCGGCGAAGGAGCCGCAGCAGGTCCCCGCAGGCGGTGTCCATCGCGGCCCGCTCCCGTGGGGTCGGGCCCTTCGGCCGTGAGCCGGGCCACTGGAGGACCAGCCCGCCTGCCGCGGTGGTGCCGTCCGTGACCGGTGCGGCGGCGAGCGCGAAGGAGTACGGAAGCATGAGGGCGAGACGGGGGTAGGTGCGCGCCATCTCGTCCTGGCCGCCGACCCATACCAGGCGGTGCTCGCGCACCGCATCGGCCACCGGGGTGTGGTCGGTCAGCGACACCCGCGTCCACGGCGCGGCGGTCTTCCGGGAGACGCCGCCCAGCACGGCCAGCCGCAGGACCGGTTCCCCCGCGGCGAGCAGGTAGACCGCGCCGACCGACGCCGCGGTGTCCCGCATCGCCCTGGCCAGGACGGTGTCGGGCGAGACCGCTTCGAAGCCGGGGGCGGCCAGGAGATCCGCAGTGTGCATGCGCTCACCCTCTTCCGGCGGCGGCCGGGCGGCGGCCCGTAGGCGTCGCACATCCGTCTCATCAAGGATGACCCACATATGGGTTCCTTGTCTGTCGTTGTACGGCAGGAGACATCGGGACAGGAGTGGCCCGACGCGCACGGCACGCCGGCGCGGGCGGCCGGCCGGGCGCCGTGCGCCGTGCGCCAAGAGGTGGCGCACGGGGCGCCGCGGCCCTGGCCGCCGCAGCCCCGTCCGCAGCGCCCGCGGCCACCGGCGGGATGTCGACCCGCGCCCCCCGAAAGGGTCATCGCCCCTCTCCCGTCATGCGCATTACCTCATATATCGGCCATCGTGGCCTAACGTGATCGTTCTGTCGCGAAAGGGTCGTGGTCGATGTGATGGCGATGGCATGCGCGGGTGGTCCGGAACGCCGGCGGCCCGCTGACGGGCGGTACGAGTGGTGACGGGGGCCGCGTGGGGAGTCCTGGCCCAGGGAATCGCGGCGGCGGGAGACCCGGCGCAGTTGCTGCCGGCCCGTCAGCAGATGGCGTTCACCCTGGGCTTCCACATCATCCTCGTGCCGTTCGGCGTCGCCCTCACCACGCTGATGCTCGTCGCCAACTACCGCGGTCTGCGCCACGGGGACGCCGACTCCCTGCGGATCGCGCGGCGCTGGTCGAAGGTGGCCGCGGTGCTCTTCGCCGTGGGGGCGATCACCGGCACCGTCCTCTCCTTCGAGCTCGGCATCCTCTGGCCCGGCCTGATGCGCGGATACGGTCCGGCCTTCGGGTTCCCGTTCGCCATCGAGGGGCTGTTCTTCTTCCTCGAGGCGATCTTCGTCTCCATCTACATCTACGGCTGGGACCGCCTGTCGCCCTGGGCGCACTTCTGGACGGGTGTCCCGGTGGCCTTGTCGAGCATCGGGGGAGCGGGCGCCGTCATCGCGGCCAACAGCTGGATGAACCACCCCCAAGGCTTCACGTTCCGCGACGGACAAACCGTGGCCGTCCGTCCGGCGGAGGTCTTCTTCAACGGAGCCTTCTGGTGGGAGTTCCTCCACATGCTGCTCGCCGCGTACATCGTCGCCGGTTTCGCGGTGGCGAGCGTGTACGCGGTGGGCATGCTGCGCGGCCGCACCTCCCGCTACCACCGCGTCGGGTTCCTCATCGGATTCGTCACCGCCGCCGTCGCGATGCCCCTGCAGATCATCGTGGGGGACACCATCGCCCGCTACGTCTACGATGCCGAGCCCGCCAAGTTCGCCGCGATCGAGCTGCTGCCCGAGACCGGCACGCACGTCCCCGAGACGCTCGGCGGCGTGCTGATCGACGGGCAGGTCAGATACGGGATCCCGGTGCCGGACATGGCCTCCCTGCTGGCCGGGTTCCGCCCGTCCACCGAGATCAAGGGGCTCGACGCGATCCCCGCGGACGTACGCCCCTCCGACCGGGCCGTCAGCACCGTCCACCTCGCCTTCGACGTCATGGTCGGGCTCTCCTTCGCCCTGCTGGCCCTCGCCGTGTGGTTCGCCTGGCTGTGGTGGCGCAAGCACCCCTGGGAACGGCAGCGCTGGTTCCTGCGCTGCTGCGCGCTCAGCGGACTCGGCGCCGTGGCCTGCCTGGAGAGCGGCTGGGTCGTCACGGAGGTCGGCCGCCAGCCCTGGACCGTCGTAGGCCATCTCCTCACCCGCGACGCGGTGACCACCCAGGGCAACCTGTGGGTCTTCTTCGGGGCGGTGCTCGCCATCTACGCGGCCGTCGGCGTGGGCGCGGTGACGGTGCTGCTGTCGATGAAGCGGCGCTGGCAGGCCGAGGGCGACGACAGCGTGGACGTGCCCTACGGCCCGCGCACCGGACCGGAACCCGTCGGTGCGCGCCCCGGGACGGAGGAGTGATGCCGCAAGCCGTCGCCGCCTTCCTCTTCCTCGGGGTCATCGCCTACTGCCTCTTCGGCGGCGCCGACTTCGGCGCCGGATTCTGGGACCTGACCGCGGGCGGAGCAGAGCGCGGCAAACGCCCCCGGCATTTGATCGACACCTCGCTCGGCCCGGTGTGGGAGGCCAACCACACCTGGCTCGTCTACTGCCTGGTCTTCCTCTGGACGGGGTTCCCGAGCGCGTTCACCGCCATCACGACGACCCTCTACATCCCGTTGGGCATCGCCGTCCTCGGCATCGTGCTCCGCGGGGCCGGCTTCGCCTTCCGCAAGGCCTCGCTGCGCACGCCCGAGCAGCGCCTGTACGGCGTCGCGTTCGCCGCGTCGTCCGTCCTGACTCCGTACTGCTTCGGCTCGATCGCCGGGGGCATCGCCTCCGGACGCGTGCCCGCGGCGGGCAACGGGGACCCCGTCACCAGCTGGCTGAACCCCACCTCGGTGCTCGGCGGCGTGCTGGCCGTGCTGGTCTGCGCCTACCTCGCCGCCACCTACCTGTACGTGGCCGCCCACCAGCAGCACGACCACGCCCTGCGGCGGCACTTCCGCACCAGGGCCCTGCTCGCCGCCGCCGTGACCGGAGTCGTCAGCATCGCGGGCATCTTCGTCCTGCGAGCCGACTCGCCGCGCCTGTTCGGCGAACTCAGCCACCGCGCCCTGCCGCTGGTGGTGCTCGCCGCCGTCTGCGGGGTCGCGAGCATGGTCCTGCTGCGGAGCGAGCGGACGGGCTTCCTGCGCGGGCTCGCCGCGGCTGCGGTCGCGCTCGTCGTGCTGGGCTGGGGTGTCGCCCAGTATCCGTACCTGCTCGGCACCCATGTCGAGATCGGCGAGGCGGCGGCTCCGGACGCCACGCTGGCGGTCACACTCGGCGTGGCCGTGGTGGCCGGACTCCTCATCTTCCCCTCCATCGGGCTGCTCTTCCGGCTCGCCAACCGCGGCCGACTGCGGCCGCCGGAGTCGGCGCCGGCGGAACAGCGGCACTGAGCGCACGGGCGGACGGCCGCCGCATGAGCAGGGGAGAAGAGGGCCCGCGGGCCGGGAGCAGGGCCACCCCCGGCCGGCGGCTCGGCGCCCGACACCCTCGTCCGGGCCGGCGGCTGACGGTGCCGGTGCCGAACGCGAGCGGCCCGGCCGGCGTACCCGAGGGGGTACGCCGGCCGGGCCGGTTCGATGGGTGGTGCTAGCGGGTTACCCCGAGCACGGTCTCACCCGTACGGTCCGCGCCGGTGCCGGTCACCCGTACCGTCACGCTCTTCGCGTGGCCGTTCGGGACGGTGACGAACGTGTGGGCGTAGCCCTCCGCCGTCGCCTGTCCGGAGCCGACGGCCTTGCCGTCGAGCCGCACCGTGAAGCGCTCCCGCGGCGACAGGCCCGCCGCGGTGACCGAGACGATGGAGCGGGCGGCGGCCTGTCCCGGCATCGCGTCGACGACCAGCGCCGACCCGGAGGCGCGCACCGGTTCGAGGTCGTCGGCGTCGACCGCCGGCACGAGGAGCCTCCGCTCGACCAGGGCCTGGAAGATCGGGCCGTTGATCTCGAAGTACGCGGTGGCCCACAGCGGCTGCCCGGCGGGCACCGTGACGGTCCGGGAGACCGGGGTGCCCTCCTTGTCGCTGACCGGCGTGGGGATGGGCTCGTTCACCAGGAGCGATGTGCCCGCGTAGACCTGCGAACCCTCACCCGCCGCGAGGTCGAAACCGGCGCTGTAGGCGGCAGGGCGGTGGGTCACCGTCATCTTCAGCGACGCGGGCCCGTCATGGTGCTTGTCCGCGCCGCCGTGCGGGAAGGTCGCGTAGAACGGCTCCACCATCGCGGGCTTGCCGCTCTTCCGGGCGCTGTCCTTGTTGCCGTACGTCGCCACGGTCGCCCCGTCGAGCAGGAGGTCGAGGCGGTCGACTCCGGTCGTGTCGTAGGAGCGGGTGAACGTGTCCTGCGGATCGGCCTGCAGGGTGGCGAAGACCAGGTCGCCGCCCGTCAGCTTGTAGCGCAGCGTCGGGAAGGCGACCACCTCGGAGTTGTTGGTGTAGCTCACCTTCGCGGTGTGCTTCGCCGAACGGTCCTCGGTGATCGACGCGGTGCTCGCCGCCGTCGCGGCCGGCTTCCAGGTCGCCGACTCGCTCTGCCCGGCACGTCCGTGCGCCTCGACCACGGTGAGGGTGGCGGTGAGCTTCTCCGCCCTGGTCTCCACCGGGTCGGACGCCCAGCCGTACCAGTTCAGCGTGCTGGCGTCGATGGGCAGGGTCCGGTCCAGGTAGGTGCCGGAGGTCCCGCGGACGGTGACGTGCACCGTGCCCTTGCCCCGGATGGCGCCGGTCATCGAGGCCAGCGGGTTGCCGTCGAAGGCGTGGGCGTCGCCGTGGCCGACGTCACCCAGGACCAGCTTGCTGACGGTGAAGGAGCCGCCGGCGCTGTGCTTGCCGTACGTGACCTCGAGCGTCTGCTTTCCGGTGGCGATGGCGGACGGGAGGGTGACCACCCGGCCCACGCCGCCGTCGTCGGTGGTGCGGCCGCTCGCCAGGACCTTGCCGGAGCCCTTCACCCGGATCTGGAAGTCCACGGCAGGGGTCAGACCCGTCGCCCAGACGACGGCGGACTGGCCCGGTACCGCGTAGGCGGGATTGACGGTGACCGTGGCACGGCCCCCCGGAGTGTGGGGCGCTCCGGTGCGCGGGTCGGTGGTCACGGTCAGGTAGGTGGTGTGCCCGGTGTCACCGTACGTGATGCGACCGAGGTAGACGGACCCGTCCCGTAGCCCCTTCCAGGACAGGGCGACCGGGGTGGTGGTCCCGGCCTTCAGGTGCGCCGTGGCGGGCTGCGCGGTGAAGGAGCCCTCGGCGTTCCCGTCGCCCAGCATGAAGCTGGACGCGGTGAAGTCGAGGGATCCCGATCCGCTGAAGAAGCTCACCTCGACCTCGTACAGACCGGGTTCGGGGTTCTCCAGCTCGACCTGCTCGTCGGCGGAGTCGGTGGCGGACTGTCCGACCAGCGTCGTGTCGCCGTACTCGTTCAGCCGGTACACCGACAGGTCCAGGTCGGACGAGTCGTCGTCGGCGGCGTCGAGGGTGAACCGGGCGACGTCCGTTCCCTTGGGGACCTCGACGACGTGGGTCCGCGCGGGTCCGCCGACCGTGCCCGATCCCTGCACCTGCAGGCCCCGGGCGAGCCCGGTGAGCTTCAGCGGGACGTCGCTGTCCTCACCGCCGCTGATGTTCACGGTCGTCCGGCCCGTGCTGCCGGAGGCGGCGGCGGTCGCCGGCGCGGTCATCGCGACCGGTCGCACCGCGACCGCGCTGCGCACGGTCTGCTTGCCGTCGCGCCAGGTCAGGTACCCGGTGGCGTACTCGCCCAGCGGGGCGGTGGTGCGGTTGAAGGTCACCTTGAAGGTGGCGGACTGGCCCGCCTTGGTGAACGTCAGCGACTTCGGCTCGACGACGGTGTCCACGCCGGGGATCTGCACCGCGTCGGCGGTGTAGGTGCCGGGCCCGGTGGAGGTCACGGTGCGGGTCACGGTCTGCCGCCCGGCGAGCGAGCCGACGCCGATCGACGCCAGGTTGAGGTCGGTGGCAGCCGGAGCGGTGCGGTCGCCCCTGATGGCCGCGACGTACTGCGCCCAGTCGTCGGGGCCGTTGAGGTACAGCAGCCCCGGGTTCAGGTAGCGGGTCGCGTCCACCTGGCCGTTGCCCTGTGCGAAGACGTCGCCGGACGCCTCTCCCGTCTCGGTCACGGTGGGCCGCGTGGTGGTCATCAGCGCGGACTTGATCTCGGCCGGGGTCGCCTGCGGGTGCAGGCCCAGGTAGAGCGCGCCGAGACCGGCCACGTGCGGGGACGCCATCGAGGTGCCCGACATGTAGGTGAAGCTGGGCTTCCCGCCTGCGGCGTTGGCGGCGTCGGCGAGGACGCCCACGCCCGGCGCCGCGAGGTCGGGCTTGATCAGGTCACCGCCGTCGGCCCGCAGGGGGCCGCGGGAGGAGAAGCCGGCGATCTGCGGCACCGCGGCCGACGCCAGGTGGTGAGGGTTGCCCTCCACCAGGGTCGCCTTGGGCGCGTCGGTACCGGCGTACGAGACCAGCGCGTCGTAGCCGTCCGCGTCGACGGCGATGGTCGGGACGGCGTGGGCGTCGAGGTCCACCGAGTCCGGCGAGGGGTTCACCAGGATCATCCCGATGCCGCCCGCGCGCTTGACCTCGGCCGACTTGGCCGTCCGGTCGTACGTGCCGCGCTCGCACAGCACGATCGCGCCCTTGACCTTGGAGCCGTCCAGGTCGCCGGGACCGCACAGCCGCGGGCGGGTGGCGAGCGCCGTCCCGGCCGTAGAGGCGGCCACCAGCGGGCCGGTCACTGCGGTCCCGTCGGCCGGGAGCGAGATGGACGCGCCGAGCACGTTCGCCCCGTTGCCGAACTCCACCGTGGCCTCGCGGGTCGGCGTGGTGCTCGCCGCCGTGGTGGTGATCCACGGCGAGGCGTTGTCGACGGTGCTCTCCGAAGGGCCGGAGTTGCCACCGGCCGTGGCGACGAAGATGCCGCTCACGGCGGCGTTGCGGAACGCCTCGTCCACGAGTGAGTCGGTGCTGCTGGCGCCGGCGGCGACGCCGATCGAGTAGTTGATGACGTCGACGTTGTCGGCGACGGCCGCGTCGATCGCGGCCAGCAGGTCACCGGTGGCGCAACCGTCGTCCTCGAGGATTGTCGGGTCGGGCCCGGACCAGCATGCCTTGTAGGCCGCCACCTTGGCGGCCGGCGCCACGCCGGAGATCGTGCCCTGCGGATGCCCGGCGACCTCGGCCTTGACTCCGTTGGCGCCCGCCGCCGTGCTCGCGGTGTGCGATCCGTGGGACTCGCCGTCCCGGGGCGACAGGTACTCGCCGGTCTCGGGGTCGCCGATGTGGTCGACGCCGAAGTTGTCGACGAAGTACCGAGCCCCGACGATCTTGGTGGAGCAGGCGGCGGCGGTGAACTGGACACCCGTGGTGCACGTGCCGGTGAAGGTGCCCCCGTCGCCCTTGCGGTAGGTGATCGTGGAGCCGTCCAGGTACGGTTCCGCACCCGGCTCGGTGCCGAGCGGGGCACCGGCGAACGAGGGGTTCTCGGGGGCGATGCCGGTGTCGATGACGCCGACCACCACGCCCTTGCCGGCGCCGGCGACGCCGCCGTTGCCGGCCCACACCCCGTTCTCACCGCTGAGGCCCAAGTAGTCCGTGGAGTTGACGGCCAGCGGCTTGCGCAGGTCGTCCTTGACCACCGACACCACCGTGGGGTCGTTGCGGAGTTCCTCGACCTGCTGCGGCCGCAGTTCGGCCGTGAAGCCGTTGAGGGCGGCGGAGTAGGACGAGATCACCCGGGCGCCGACCGTGCCGGCCGTCTCGGACTGGCGCTCCCGCAGGTAGCCTCGGTACGCCTTTACGGCGGCCGAGCCGGCCTTCAGGCCCTCGCCTTCGCGCGGAGCGGTGCGGGCCTTGCCCGCCACGCCACCGGTGTACGTCGCCGCGGACGGCTCGCGCAGGGTGACGATGTACCGGCCGGCGGTGGGTGCTTCGCCGGCCTCCGGCGCCTGCCCCGTGTGCTGGGCGGCGAGGGCGGGAGGGGTGGGAAGCGGCGCGGCGGCGGCCGGGGTCAGGCCGGCGGCGCTGGAAAGGGCGAGGCCGGCGACTGCGACGAGTGCCGCCATGGACCGCGGTATCGCCGAACGGCGCGGGGGTTGATGGACAGGTGGTGCCACCAAGGCTCCTTCGTGTGGGGTGACCGGGCATCCGGCCGAGGGGGGACGCCGTGCGGGCGCACACCAGTTCTAGCCGGGTGATCCCTTGGTGGCCATCGAGTTGCGCTGCCGATACCGGTCAGTGGCCAGAACGGGCCACCGCTTTGCGGTCAGATCCAGTCGCGGCGGGTCGCTGCGACCCCCGCTCCGAAGCGGTTGGTGGCGCCGAGTTCGGCGAACAGGTCCTGGATCCTGCGGCGTAGGGTCCGCGGTGAGATGCCGAGTTGCCGGGCGATCGCCTCGTCCTTGACGCCGGCGGCGAAGAGGGCCAACAACGTCCGTTCCTCGTCGGTGGGTTGACGTGCCCGTTCGACTCCGGCCGTCGCCTTGCCGGGCAGCGTGCCGCAGTCGGTTGACTCAGTCAAGGGGGAGGCCGCCGACCAGTAGTTCTCGAAGAGTTCACCCAGGGCCTCCAGCAGAGGCGGGGATTCGGTGTACAGGTACTCCGCGCTTCCGACGGCAAGGGTCAGCGACACCAGCGCGGCCGAACGGTCGGCCATCGCCAGCTTGATCGGCAACGCCGGGACGACCCTGGCCTCCTCCCCGCGCGACACCAGGTTGCCCAGGTCCTGCCAGCCGCCCTCGGCCTCGAAGCTGGCGGCGGCGTAGACGGCCCGTACCCGGACCCCGCGCCGCACCGCCGCCTCGTCGAGCGGCTCGTTCGGGGCGAGGAGGAACGGCGGGCGGTCCAGGGCGCACAGTTCGGTCCGCGCGGACTGCTTGAGCCGGTAGTAGCGGTCCCCGATGGACTCCAGGCCGCTGATCACGCTGGTGCCCGGCCCGCCGTCACGGGCCCTTCTCGCCGTGTCGAAGAGCTCCCCCAGCGGTCCGGTGGCGTCGCGCACCGCCTCCAGTTGGCGCTCGCGCGCCTCGACCAGCGCGCGCAGCGCGTGCCGGGGGTCCACCGTGAAGAACTCCCCGGAGGAGCGGCGGCTCATCAGCCCGGCGCGGTGCAGCCGTTCGAGGACCGCGAGGCCCTCCTTCGCCGACACGCCCAGGGCGGCGACCACGTCGTCGGCGGTCGCGCTCTCCTGGGACAGCAGGAGGCGGTAGGCCTGTTCGGCCATCGTGTCCACGCCGACCCAGGCGAGCGGTCCGTCGGTTTCCACGAGGTCCTCCATCCCCTCCCCATGACGTCACCGACGCGATGGAATCAAGAACGGGCGGCAACTTCAAAGCGCGAGCCGACCGCCCGCGGGCGGTCACCCGGACCCGTCTGCCGCTCCGCACCGGGCCGGTGCGCGGCTGTTTCCGCGTCGGGCCCGGCCGCGCGGTCGGCGGGCGGTGGCCGGCGGCGACATCTCCCGGCCCCTAATGTCCCGTCGTCCTCAGGGACTTGAACGGCGTCGTGGTGGCCCGCATGACCCGTGCCGCATCGAGGACGACGCGGCCGTCGTGGCACGGGCCGGCCGCGGTCCCCGGTCCGGGCGGTGCGGAGCGCACCCGGTGGCCGGGCGGTCGGCGTGACATTCGTCGCACGGCCGCCGGTGGACAGAGACGCCCCCATTGTTGTTAAGTTTTCAACTAGAAGGTTTACTCTTCAACCAACGACCGGCCCGTTTCCCCCACGGCCCCGGCATTCGCGGACCGCACACCCCCACCGGGGGAGGGTCCCCCACGAAAGGAACCACCTTGTCGATCAAGCTTGCGATCGTCTACTACTCCTCCACGGGCACCATCGCCGAGATCGCGAAGGAGATGGCCGACACCGCGGAGAAGGCGGGCGCAGAGGTGCGCCTGCTCAAGGCCGCGGAGCTCGCCCCGCAGGCGGCGATCGACTCCAACCCCGCCTGGGCCGCCAACCACGCCGCCACCGCCGACATCCCGGTGGCCACCGCGGCCGACGTCGAGTGGGCCGACGCGGTCATCTTCGGCACCCCCACCCGCTTCGGCAACATGGCCTCGCAGCTGAAGCAGTTCATCGACACCCTCGGCGGACTGTGGGCGCAGGGCAGGCTGGCCGACAAGGTGTACAGCGGCTTCGTCTCCACCGCTACCTCGCACGGCGGCCAGGAGTCGACCCTGCTCGCCCTCTACAACTCCATCCACCACTTCGGCGGCATCGTGGTGACCCCCGGTTACACCGACCCCGCCAAGTTCGTCGACGGCAACCCGTACGGCACCTCCCACGTGGACGCCCAGGGCAACAACCCCGTCGGCGACACCACCCGCACCGCCGCGCGCATCCAGACCGAGCGCGTCATCAAGCTCACCGCCGCCCTCAACCGCGGCCTCGCGGGCTGACCCCGCGGCGACGGCGCACCCGCCCCGGACGACAGGCCGCGGGTGCGCCGTCCCACCCCACCCGCTCGGCGGCGCCTCCCCCTGTCGTGCCGGAGGCGCCGCCGGCCCGTACCGGTGCCGCCGTCCGCGCGGGATCAGCGGCCGTCCTCCCGGGGGCCCAGCGGTTGCTGGGCCCACACCGTCTTCCCCTGCCCGCGGTAGCGCACCCCCCACTGGTCGGCGAGGCCCGCGACGATGAACAGCCCGCGCCCGTTCTCGTCGACGGTGCGCGCGTGCTTCACATGGGGCGCGCCGACCGCGGTGTCGCTCACCTCGCAGGTGAGCATCTGCTCGAGCACCATGCGCAGTCGCAGGGGCGGAGCGCCGTAGCGCACGGCGTTGCCGACCAGTTCGCTGACGATCAGCTCGGTGGTGAACGCCGTCTCCTCGCCCACGCCCCAGGCCGCCAGCCGGCGACGCACGGCCCCGCGGGCCAAGGGCGCGGCCTCGGCGCCGGCCGGCAGCACGCGGGTCAACACCCGGTCCGCGGGCAGCGCGCTCGTGCGGGCCAGCAGCAACTCCGCCTCGTCGCTGCCGCCGGATCCGGCGAACGCGGAGGCGATGGCGTCACGCACCTCGGGCAGCGGACGGGAGACCGCGCCGTCCAGGAGCGGGCGCAGCGGCGCCGACGGCGCCAGGACCCGCTCGGCGAACGCGCCCGTCGCCAGGGCCAGGGTGCTCCCCGCGGGTAGGACGGCCGTGGTCGTCGGGAAGGGGGCGTCGTCCGGTCCGCTGAGCAGCGGACCAGGAGGGACGGCCAGGGCGTCCGAGGTGCCGTCCGGGAGCACGGCGACCGGCTCGGGCAGGCCGGCACGCGCGATGACGCACGTGAGTTCCACCGGATCGTAGACCGCGATGGCGCATCCGATGTCGAGCGTCGCGCAGCCAGGCCCCGGCAGCGCGGCGGACGCGGCGGCGAGCCGGCCGGCGGTCTCGCTCAGCCGGGCCAGCAGTTCGTCCGGAGGCAGGTCGAGGCCGGCGAGTGTGTGGAGGGCCGTCCGCACCAACCCCATCGTGATGGCCGCGACCATGCCGTGCCCGGCCACCTCGCCGACGACCAGAGCCGTCCGCGCGCCGGGCAGCGGGATCGCGTCGGACCACGCCCCGCCGCCCTCCGGACCGGAATGGTGCAGCTGGGACACCTCCACTGACGGCCGCAGCGCCGGCTGCCCGGGGAGCAGTCTGCGCTGGAGGGTCGAGGCGATGATCCACTCGCGCATGTACTGCCGGGCGTTCTCGACGCACAGGGCGGCGTGCGCGCACACGGCCGAGGCCGTCCGCAGATCGTCCTCGTCGAAGGGGGCCCGTCCCTGCCCCCGGTAGAAGCTGACCACACCCAGCGCCTGGTCCCGCAGGGTCAGCGGGGCCACGATCAGGGAACGGGCACCGCGCTCAAGGATGACGGCCCCACGGACCGGGTCGGCGGCCAGCCACGGGGCGTGCTCCTCGACCGGCAGCAGGCGCGCGCGGAGGTCGGACAGGACCTCCGCGAACGGGGTCCCGGCCGGCAGGGGACGCACCTCGCCCACCGGGTACGCCGACCCGCCCCGGACCGCGGCGCGCCGCACGGGCACGTCCCGGTGGACGGGTACTTTCGGCGGTTCCTCCCCGCGCACGACGTCGTCGACGATCTCGACGACGGCCGTGTCGGCGAGGGCGGGCACCACCACGTCCACCAGCTGCTGGCAGACGATCCCCACGTTCGGAACCTGCCCCAGTCGGGTGTGTACCTCGTCCAGCAGGTCCAGGCGGCCCTGTGCCCTCACCCGGTCGGTCACGTCGACGGAGGTCGCCACCACTCCGAGCGCCGCACCCCGGCGGTCCTCCAGGCGGAAGTAGCTGACGGAGCGTACGCGGTCCTTGGGCCGGCCCGGCCCCCAGGCACCGCGGACGAGCCGGTCCAGGACGGGTTCCCCGCTCTCCAGGACCCGTCGGGCCACGGCCGCCTCCGCCTCGGGGTGATCCAGCGCGAAGACCTCGGTGAAGGGCCGCCGCGGCGGGCTCCCGCCGGCGCGTGCGCCACCACCCGACCCGCCGAAGGCGGCGCTCATACGCAGCACGCGCAACTGCGGGTCGAGGACGAGCACTTCCATGGGGGAGTGGGCGAAGACGGTCCGCAGGACCGCCGCGTCCTGCTGCGACGGCGCCGGGTCCGTTGCCGCGAGCACCCGCCACAGCACCGACGAGCCGCGCAGCACCGGCTCGATCCGCACGGGGAGCCCGCAGGGAGAGCCCGTGCCGAGGCTGCCGGCGTCCAAGTCGGTCCCGCGCAGGAGCGCGCCCAGGGACCGGCCGACGGCCTCTTCCGCGGAGCGGCCGAACAGCTCCTCGGCCGCACGTCCCCACTCGAGCACCCGGCCGTCCTCGTCGACGAGGACCAGCACGTCACCGCTGGGCATGGACCACGCACCTCCGGTTCCATGCCTGCCCGCGTCAGCCGCGAGGAAGCCCCTCCGCGGCGACGGCTCCGCCGATCGGCGCAGCCCGCGGTGGGGCCGACCGCCGCACGGCGTCGCGCCCCGCCGCGATTGCGCCCGGGGCCTGTCACAGACGGCGTGATCATCTCGGTCTCCCTGCGGGTGCGGTGCCCGTCCGGGCGCGGGGGCGTGCGAGGCGGCCCGGTGTACGTCACCGCCTTGACAGGTTACGTATGGGTGGGTCATTCTCGTCACCAGTCAAAGCGGTGACGATATGAGGAGACAGGAGAACGTGATGGAGCTGAAGCTCGAGGTTGTGGTGCTGCCGGTGTCCGACGTGGACCGGGCGAAGGACTTCTACGCGGCGCTGGGTTTCCGGCTGGACGTCGACTACGTCGGCGAGGACGGCTTCCGCGTCGTCCACTTCACCCCGGAGGGCTCCGGTGCCTCGATCCTCTTCGGGGACGGCGTCACCACCGCCGCCCCCGGCTCCGCGCAGGGCCTCCACCTGGTCGTCGAGGACATCGTGGCCGCCCGGGCCGAACTGGCGGCCCGGGGCGTCGACATCAGCGAGGTCTTCCACGACGCGGGCGGCGTCTTCCACCACGCCGGTGAGACAGCCCGGGTCGCAGGCCCGCACCCCACGCGGGCCAGCTACGGCTCCTTCGCCACCTTCGCGGACCCGGACGGCAACGGCTGGGCGCTCCAGGAGGTCACCGAGCGGCTGCCGGGACGCTGACCCGGCCGCCCTCCCCGGCACATGCCGTCATGTCCGAGCGGCTCGCACTCCGAGTGCTGCCGGTGGGCGGAGTGCTCCGCCTGCTCCGAGTACCTCGAGCCCTTGCGCCCCGGATGCTCCTCGGACCCCTCGACCCCCGGGTCCCCCGCAGCCCCGCCGTACCCCCTCCGGGCACGGCGGGCCTCCGGCCGGTCCCCTCCGCCCCCCATCGTTTGGAAGAAGGCCATGAAGATCGACGAATTGGCGGGTCACGCCATCAGCGGCGCGTCCCGGGAGTACGACGTCGTGGTCATCGGCGGCGGACCCGTCGGTGAGAACGTCGCCGACCGGACGAGCGCCGCAGGACTGGACACGGTGCTCGTGGAGGGCGAACTCCTGGGCGGCGAGTGCTCGTACTGGGCGTGCGAGCCCAGCAAGGCACTGCTGCGGCCCGTGGTGGCGCGGGCCGACGCGCGCCGCATACCCGGCCTGAAGGGCGCGGTCGGCGGGCCGCTGGACGTGGCCGAGGTCCTCGCCCACCGGGACCGGCTCTCCGCGTACTGGAAGGACGACGACCAGGTCGCATGGCTGGACTCCGTCTCCGTCGATCTGGTGCGCGGCCACGGCCGCCTGGACGGTCCCCGTCAGGTGGTGGTGGACACGCCGGACGGCGGCACGGTCCGGCTGACCGCGCGGCACGCCGTCGTCGTCGCCACCGGGACCACGACGCGGCTGCCGGAGCTGCCGGGGCTCGCCGAGGTCCGTCCCTGGACCAACCGCGAGGCGACGAGCGCCCGCGAGGCCCCGGGGCGCCTGGTGGTGGTCGGCGGCGGTGTCGTCGGCGTCGAGATGGCCACCGCGTGGCGGGCGCTCGGTTCCGAGGTGGTCGTGCTGGTGCGGGGGTCCGGCGGGCTGCTGGCCCGCATGGAGCCGTTCGCCGGGGAGATGGTCGCCGACGCCCTGCGCGAGGCCGGTGTGGAGGTGCGTCTCGGCGCCTCGGTGGCCGCCGTGGCGCGCGAGGGAGGCCCGGACGCTCCCGTGCGCGTCACCCTGGCGGACGGCGGGACAGTGGTCGCCGACGAGATCCTCTTCGCGACCGGTCGCGCCCCCCGCACCGCGGACCTCGGGCTGGAGACCGTCGGCCTCGTCCCCGGCGACTGGCTGACCGTGGACGACACCTTCCGGGTGACGGCCGTCGCCGACGGCTGGCTGTACGCGGCGGGCGACGTCAACCACCGCGCCTTGATGACGCACCAGGGGAAGTACCAGGCGCGGATCGCGGGAGCGGTCATCGCTGCCCGGGCGAAGGGCGAACCCGTCGACGACCGCAGGTGGGGCGCGCACGTCGCGACCGCCGACACCGAGGCCGTGCCGCAGGTGGTCTTCACCGACCCCGAGGTCGCCTCCGTCGGACTGACGACCCGTGAGGCCCTGGCCGCGGGGCGCCGGGTGGACGTCGTGGACTACGACATCGGCCGGCTCGCCGGCGCCGTGCAGTACGGCGAGGACTACCGCGGCAGGGCGCGCGTCCTGATCGACCCGGAGCGCGGCACTGTGGTCGGCGTCACCTTCGTCGGCCCGGGGGTGCAGGAACTGCTCTATTCGGCGACCGTCGCCGTCGCGGGGGAGATCCCTGTGGACCGGCTGTGGCACGCCGTCCCGGCCTTCCCGACGATCAGCGAGGTATGGCTGCGCGTGCTGGAGGCCTACCGGGACATGCGCAAGGACTGAGGGGCAGCCGCGTCCGCGGGGGTGCGACGCCCAACGGTCCTCCTCCGCACCGACGCCGCGTCAAGGCCGCCGTCGGAGGGGGCCTGGACCGGCCACAGCCGGCCCTTCGCCGGGCGTCCGGCCGGCTGTTCCCGGTCCGCTGCGCGCCGGGCCGGGCGACCAGGTGCGCTGCCCGCGCGGGACGCGTCACCGGTTCAGGGCCATCGGCTGACACGCGGCCCGGCCGGGCGGCTCCGAGGGGCTGTTCGCGGAGGGCGGCGACGCTCCGATGTCCGGCGTCCAGGTGCCCCCGTGGGGACCGGAACGCTTCCAGGGTCCCATGCTCGACCTCTTCGAGAAGTACGGCGTGGAAGCGCTGCCCGCCCGGCCTCCAAGGCCGGGCGGGGCTAAGCGGCCCGGTCAGGCGGCGGAGTCACCGCCCTCGGTGGCCTCCTCGGGGACGAGCAGCACCGCGATGCGGCTGGTGTGGGCGATGGCGTCGCTGACGCGGGGGTTGAAGAAGGCCGCGACCGAGCCGCGGTGGTGCGGGCTGAGCACCAGGAGGTCCGCGTCGAACTGCTCGGCCGCGTCGGAGATCGCGCCGGGGACCTGCTGCGTGGTCACGTCGCGGACGAGCTCGCCGTCGGCCTTCTCCACCCCCATGCCGTGGAGCGTGGCGACGGCCTCGTCGATGACGGCGCCGGCTTCGGAGTCCTCCTCCAGGGGTGTGACGGTGTCGAAGGCGACCGTCGAGGCCAGCACGTGCACGACGTGCACCGCGGCACCGGTCAGCCGGGCCAGGTCGCCGGCCGTCCGCAGGGCGGGCCGGTGGGAGTGGCTCGAGTCGACGGCGACCAGGATGCGCTGGTACATGGGCGTTCTTCTCCTCTTCGAGAACTGGACAGGGTGCGGCGGACCCGGTGGGGTCCGCACTGCACCCCTGTCACCAGCGCTGTCGTGCGGTGTGACATTCCCTGACCCGGGTGCGGCATTCATCGGCCGCCCGCGCCGCAGACGCAGGAGGGCGCACGACGACGGCCGCCGCGCCCCGAAGGGCGCGGCGGCCGACGCGTGGCGGTGGTGGTGCGAGGTCAGGCGGCGGCGTTCCTGCGCCGCACGACGACGACGATCACGGCGCCCAGTCCGAGAGCGAGCAGCCCGGAGCCGCCGAACAGCAGCGCGCCGCCGGCACCGGTGAGGGCCAGTCCGCCCCCGGAGCCACTGGTGGAGTCACCGACGGAGTCACCGCCGGAGGACGAGGCGCCGCCGCTGCCGGACGCTCCGGCGGAGCCCGACGTGTCGTCGTCGGAAGCGGTGGGGCTCGGGGTGGCCGACGGGCCTCCGGAGGAGCCCTGCGAGCCGTCGCCCCCGGCGTCGTCGTCGCCGGTGCCGTTCAGCACGATCCACGCCGTGTTGTTGGAGTGGTCCGCCTCGTTCGGGCTCATCAGCTCCGGCAGGGCGACCTTGCCCCTGGCGTTCTTCACGACCTTGTCGATGCGCAGTTCGAAGGGGAAGCTCACCTTGGTGTGCTCCAGCAGCGGGGTCCCCACCCAGCACAGGTAGCCCTTGACGCCCTCGTCGATGGTCGTGGCGCCGCAGCCCTTCGGGGTCTTGGTCACCTTCGCCCCCTCGGGGATGGTCACGGTGAAGCCGATCGGCTCGCCACCGCTGCGCAGCGAGCTGATCCAGGCCGGCCCGTCGTTGCGGAAGCCGATCTCCGCCTTCACCGTGTCGCCGGCCTTGCCCTGGGCGGAGGCGCCGGTCAGCACGAGGTCGTAGGTGTTGCCGCTGGGAAGGTCGACCTCGGCGTAGCGCGCGTAGTCGCCCGCGGCGGCGCCGGGAAGCTCCTCGAGGGTCAGCGGGGCGCCGGTGCCCGGCGTGTAGCCGTCGCCCTCCATCAGGGCCTTGGCCTTCTGCGCGCCGACCGCGGAGAACCCGTAGTTGACGATGTCGTAGAGGGCGAACTCGGCCGTCTTCACCTTCAGCGGCTCGGACAGGGCGTAGGCCGCACCGGCCTTGTAGGTGCCGGGGAAGGTGCAGATCACGTCGGTGCCCTGGTACAGCAGCGACCCGTCCGTGGTCTGCTTGTAGGCGCAGTTGCCGTAGCTGTCGGGGAAGCTCAGCCCGCGCGAGCCGTGGACGTGCAGCACGGTGCCGTCGGCCGCCATGCCGCCGACGTTGCGGAAGCCGACCGGGGCCTCGTAGGTGTCGCCCGCGGCGAAGCCCTTGGGCTCGGAGAGCTTGCGGCCCAGCAGCTCCGGACCGCCGACCAGCACATCGATGGTGAGCGGCGTGAAGTCCACGCCCTCGCCCTCGCCGGTCACCTTGATGGTGCCGAAGTCGCCGGCCGCGCTGTCGGCGTCGACGGCGAGGCGGATGTCGCCGATCTCGTTGTACCGCTCCCCGGCGTTGATCTCGTAGCCGTCGCAGACGGCGGTCAGACCCTTCGCGGCGCAGGGCAGCTTCACGGCGGCGACGCCGTCGAGACCGCTGGCGTCGATCTTGATCGTGTACGAGCCCTGGTGGACGACCGGGATGACCCCGTCGTCGCCCGGCTCGTCACTGCCGGGCGCGGCGAGCCGCAGCGTGACCTGGGGCTCGTCCGAGTCCTCGTGATCGCTCTGGAGCGACAGGTCCACGTGGCTCTGGCCGGTGATGGCGACCGGCAGCGGAGCGCCGTCCTCGGCGAAGGCGGAGGCGGCGGGTCCGAAGCCGGCGGCCAGAGCGGCGGCCGCCACGAGCCCGATCGCTGCCCGGGCAACCGATCGGCGGAAGGGACGTCTCATTCAGCGTTTCCTTGTCGGAGGCAAAGGGATGCAGCAGGCTGAGCGGTGCGCCACCTCGGGCGCACGCCTTTCAGACCGCTCGCGCCCCCGACCGTTGTCCACGGGAAGATCACATTGCGATCACAGAAAGGGCTGCAGCGCCCCAAAAAATGCCTGCGAAATGCCCTATAGGCCGACAAAACGGTCGCAGGCCGCAGGGGTGGCATCCGAGGGGCCGGAATAGTTGCCTCGGCATACGGGTTGCCCCTTACGTACGCCCTACGACGACCTGGACCACGGTCCCCTACCGCTGCCCGGAGGCCTCACCCCATGACGCACACGACGGCCGACCTGCCCACCCGGAGAGCCGGCGGGGCGGTCGTCCCGGTACTCGCCTTCGCGGGCATCGTTGTCGCGGTGATGCAGACCCTGCTCGTGCCGGTCATCAAGGATCTGCCGCAGCTGCTGCACACGGCCCCGAGCAACGCGACCTGGGTGCTGACCTCCACCCTGCTCTCGGGCGCCGTGGCCACGCCGATCATGGGCCGGCTCGGCGACCTGTACGGCAAGCGCCGCATGCTGATCATCAGCCTCGCGGTCATGGTGATCGGCGCTGTGATCAGCGCCGTCACCAGTCAGCTGCTCACCATGATCGTGGGCCGTACGCTGCAGGGCTTCGCCATGGGCGCCATCCCGCTCGGCATCGGGCTGATGCGCGACATGCTGCCGCGTGAGCGGCTCGGTTCGGCGATGGCGCTGATGAGTTCCTCCATCGGCGTCGGCGGCGGCCTGGCGCTGCCGGGTGCGGCGCTGATCGCCCAGCACGCGGACTGGCACGCGCTCTTCTACGCCGCGGCCGGCCTCGGCGTGCTCGCCATCGTGCTCGCCCTGCTCGTCGTGCCGGAGTCCCCGATGCGCGCGAAGGGCTCCTTCGACCTCTTCGGCGCGCTCGGCCTGTCCGCCGGCCTCGTGCTGTTCCTGCTGCCGATCACCAAGGGCAGCGACTGGGGCTGGTCGTCCGGCACCACCCTCGGGCTGTTCGCCGCCGCCGTCGTCGTGCTCCTGCTGTGGGGAGTGATGGAGCTGCGGATGAAGGCCCCGCTGGTCGACCTGCGCACCACCGCCCGCCGCGAGGTGCTGCTCACCAACCTCGCCTCGATCATGGTCGGGGTCGCCTTCTACGTCGTCTCGCTCGTCCTGCCCCAACTGCTGCAGCTGCCCGTCGCCACCGGCTACGGCCTGGGGCAGTCCATGGTCGTCGCCGGTCTGGCCGTCGCCCCGCTCGGCCTGACGATGATGTTCACCGCCCCCGTCTACGCCCGCCTGTCCGCCCGCTTCGGCCCCAGGACCACGCTGATCATCGGCCTGGTGGTGATCGGCGCCGGCTACGGCGGCGGCATCGGCCTGATGGACGCCGTCTGGCAGACGGTGCTGACCTCCGTGGTCCTCGGCGCCGGCATCGGTCTGGCGTACTCCTCGCTTCCCGCGCTGATCGTCGGCGCGGTCCCCGCCTCCGAGACGGGTGCCGCCAACGGCCTGAACACCCTGATGCGGTCCGTCGGCACGTCGGTGTCGAGCGCCGTGATCGGCATGGTCCTGGCCAACACCGCGCACCATGTGAACGGCGTCGCCGTGCCCACCCTGCACGGTTTCCACCTCTCCTTCCTCATCGCCACCGGCGCCGTCGTCGTCGGCCTGCTGCTCGCCATCGGCCTGCCCGGCCGGCGCTCCGGCCCGCACCTTCGCGCGGCCAGTGCCCAGGAGGCCGGTCCGGCGCGTGCGGAGCAGGTCGTCAGCGGCTTCCGCGGCCGGGTCGTGGGCGCCGAAGGCACTCCCGTACCCCGCGCCAAGGTGACCTTGATCGACCACCGGGGCCGGCAGGCCGGCGCGACGGTCACCGCGGAGGACGGCAGCTACGCGATCGCCGTCCCGGCCGGGGGGTCGTATGTGCTGGCCACCCGCGCCGCGGGACACGGTCCCCTCGCCTCGGCCGCCCGGCACACGGGCGACGAGCGCATCGTCGACCTCGACCTGACGCTGCCCGGCGAGACGGTCACCGCCTGAACGGCGCGACAGCCACCGCGGGGGGGGGGGGGGGGGGGGGGGGGGGGGGGGGGGGGGGGGGGG
>NZ_JBYIQP010000084.1:0-28696 GCF_057707665.1 Actinacidiphila sp. bgisy167
GGACGGGGGCCCGCCCCACCTCCGGAGGGCTGAGGCCGGGCCCGGCGCCCCTACGGGTCTCCCGCAGGGGCGGGGCCGCTCGCCGCGTGCGCGGGCGGACCCGCCGCGCCGCGCCCGGCCGCCTCAGCGCGGCGTCATTCGACGACGGCCACCGGACCGTCCAGCCGGTTGCGGTCGATCGCCAGCCGCCGGCCGCCGTGCTTCTCGCGCACGCTGCCCGAGTACTGGTGGACGCGGCCGTGCGGCTGCCAGGCGTCACGCGCGAGGACCGGTTCGCCGCGCACCGCGGGCTTGCCCTGCCAGCGGGCGAACCAGACGGCGCGCGGCAGGTCGTCGTAGCCCGCGCGGCGGGCCCGCTCGACGTGCCGGATGCCGGACTCCGAACTGCTGTAGAGGCCCGGCAGGTAGCCGGCGTCCTCGACCTCCCGGTCCCAGGCCCGGATGAAGTCGAGCGTCTGGTCGGCGCAGCGGGAGTTCCTGACGTTGTACGCCTCCATGTCGAGGTAGAGCGCGCTGCCCGGCTCGAACCCGAGGGCGGCGGCCCTGCGCACCGCGTCCCAGCCCTCGCTCGCGCCCTGGCCCCAGGGGTCGTCGGTGCTCATCCGGTGGTTGCGCAGGTGCCTGCCGCGTACGCAGGGGGATTGCGAGCCCACGTAGATCGGCAGGATGCGCCAGCCCATCCGGTGCACCGAGCGCACCCAGTCGCGATCGAGGTGGCGCTGGGTGCTGCAGGCGCGGGCGCGGCCGCCGTAGTAGACGCCGATGGCCCGGTACTTGGAGCGCAGCCAGGCGCGCATCGTGGACAGCGGAGGTGTGCGGCAGGTGTCGAAGCCGTAGCCCCGGTAGACGCGGACCGGGCCGCTCGCGGGGGCGCGCTCGGGGCCGCCGAGGCCGTAGGGCAGGTCGAGGCCGTCGAGGAGGCCGGTGTCGGCGAAGCCGAACGGGCCGTCGTCGCCGCCGTCGCCGGGCGCCCGGGCCGGCCGGTGGGTGCGGGCTTGGGTCGGCGCGGAAGCCGTCGCCGAGACGTCCCCGGTAGGCGGCGTCGCCGGACGCGGGACGACGGCCTCGGCCGCGGTGGGCCCGGCCAGGAGGCAGGCCAGCGCCATCGCCACGATCGCCCCGGATCGGATGATCGGCTTGTGTTCGCGCATGCGTCGAGTGAACGCGGGCCGCTGCCCCCGGACGGGGGAGCCACGCCCCGGTGTCAGCCGTACGCAGCAGCGCCCGGCCGCGGACGGGCTGTCCGGCACATGGCCCGCCGCCCGACGCCCGCGGCCGAGCGGGCCCGGTGGCCGGTCCTCCACATCCACCGTGGGGGCGGCGGCGCGGCCCGCCAGCATGACGAAGGGGCCCTGCGGGCGGCAGGGTCGGCCCCTCGACGTGCCGGCGCCGCCCGGGGGCCGCGGGGGGCGGTGGGACCGGGGCCGCACGCGACAGCATTGTCCACAGCCTGTGGACAGACTCCGGACATGACTGCGCGACGGCAGTGAGGTTGCCGTCGCGCAGTCGACCCTTGCGTCCCTCAGCCCTCCGGCCCGCCCCGGCGGCGGACCGCCCGGCTCACCACATGGGTCCGAAGTCGATGGCGAGCGAGGGCTGGTTGACGGTCGTGAAGGCCGAACCGACGACGCTGGCCGTGCTGTTCTGGTTGGAGGCCCCCGCCCCGGTCGCCGCCTGCTGTGTGGTCGTCACCGTGCCGGAGTTGTCTCGGCCCACGTTGCCACCGCTGCTGCTCACCACGGTCGCGTTGGAGGTGCCACCTGCCGCAGCGCCGTTGTCTGCCACCGCCGTGCCGGCGAACAGCGCCGCCGCCAGCGGCAGTGCGGCCAGGGCGGCCAGGACTCGGGCGGTACGGATGCTTGCCATGTGTTTCCCTCCGAGGAGTGGATACCAGGTGTGCGGTGCGGTCAGCCGACCGCTCCGCCGGCTCTGCGACGTCGCCGCAACCAGAGTTGCCCAGCACCACGGCGGACAAGCCGGGCGGAGAGCCCTTTCCCTCGCAAGCGTGACGATCTGTCGACAAACCTCCGAACTCCCCGTCCGACGCGGCCTGGCCGCGCACCGCCCGCCGCCGGGGTGGGTGGCCGCTGTCCTGCCGTTCGAGCGGATGCCGCACCTCAGCGGCGCGTGGCGCACCGGAAGGTGGCCGTCCGCTTCCTACGCTCCCGCTTGACGGACCCCATCGCCCGTCGCGCCGCGCCGGGACGCCCGCGCCCCGGACGCACCACTCACCCACGGGGAGAGACGTGAACCGGTCCTGGTCCCGTACCCGATTCCCGCTGACGCGGCTGCTCGCCGTACTGCTCCTGGCCACGGCCTGGCTCGCCGGCTGTGCGGGGCAGAGCCCCTCCGGGCACCCCCACGCGACGGACCCGGCCGCCCCTCGCGAGCGGCAGGCGTCCCCGTCGGCACCCGCCCCGCGGCTGCAGGACCCCCCGGAACTGGTCAGCCGCGACGGCGTCCTCAGGGCCGCCATCGTCGTCGAGCGCCGCAAGGTGCGGGTCGGCGACCACCGGCTGTACGCCCTGACCTACAACGGGATGTACATGCCGCCGACGCTGCGCGTCCGGCCCGGCGACCGCGTCGACCTCACCCTGACCAACCGGGTGCGCGAGGACACCAACGTCCATGTGCACGGGCTCCACGTGTCCCCGCGCAGTCCCGCCGACGACATCTTCATCGCCATCAGGTACGGCAGGAGCCACCACTACAGCTACCGGCTGCCGCGCACCGTCACACCCGGCACCTACTGGTACCACTCGCACGCCGACATGATGTCCGCCGCACAGGTCGCGGGCGGCGAGTCGGGCGTCATCGTGGTGGACGGCCTGCGGCGGTACCTGCCCCCGGCACTGCGCGGGATCACCGAACACGTCGTCGCGCTCAAGGACTTCCAGATCCACGGGAACGCGATCAGGACCCACAAACTGAAGATCGGGACGCGCACCAACCGCACGGTCAACGGCCAGCAGAACCCGGTGATCTCCCTGCGGCCCGGTGAGACCCAGCTGTGGCGGCTGGCCAACATCGGCGCCAACATCTACTACCGGCTGCACCTGAAGGGCAACCGCTTCCACGTGATCGCCCAGGACGGCTACCCCGTCCGGCGGGTCTACGCGGCGGACACCCTGGTCATCGCCGCGGGCGCCCGCTTCGACGTCCTGGTGCGGGCCGGCAGCCGGCCCGGTGCCACCGTGCTGGAGACCCTCGCCTACGACACCGGCACGGCGGGCAACCGATTCCCCCGCACCGACCTCGCCACCGTCGTGACCGCCGGCGCCCCCGTGGCGCCGGCACGGCTCCCGACGGACTTCGCGCCCAACGAGGATCTGGCGCACGCCGCGATCGCGGACCGCAAGACGGTGGTGTTCACCGAGAACGCGGCGGGCGACGAGTTCTACGTCAACGGCCGCACGTACCGGCCGGACCGGGTGGACTTCACCTCCGTCCTCGGCACCGTCGAGGAGTGGACGGTCCGCAACGACAGCGACGAGGAGCACTCGTTCCACGTCCACACCAACCAGTTCCAGCTGATGAGCACCAACGGGAAGGCCCACGACCCGGACCACCGCTGGTTCGACACGGTCAACGTGCCTGCCCGCGGCAACGTCGTCATCCGCGTCCCCTTCGCGGACTTCACCGGCCGGACGGTCCTGCACTGCCACATCCTCAACCACGAGGACATGGGCATGATGGCCGTCCTCGACATCGTCCCGCCCCGTCCCGGCGGCAAGTGAGCCCGCCGGGGCCCCGGGAACGGCCGGCGGGGCCCCGGCAGGCCGGTCAGCGCGTGCCGAAGCGCCGGGCCGCCGCCAGGACCGCGTCGCTCATGGCGGAGCTCCCCGTGTGGCCGGAGTCGTCGATCACATGGAGCTCCGCGTCCGGCCACGCCTTCGCCAGCTCCCAGGCGGTGGTCAGCGGACTGCCCAGGTCCAGCCGACCGTGGATCAGCACCCCCGGGATCCCGGCGAGCCGGTGCGCGTCCCGCAGCAGCTGCCCCTCCTCCAGCCACGCGCCGTTGGCGAAGTAGTGGGCGCAGATGCGCACGAAGGCGACCAGGTCGTCGTCCGGCCGATCGCTGTAAGCCCCCGGCCTGCCGTTGGTCTCATGGGCGATGACGGCGTCCTCCCAGGTCGCCCAGTCGCGGACGGCCTTGCCCCGCACCGCCGCGTCCGGGCTGTTCAGCAGCCGGTCGTACGCGGCCGGGAGGTTCCCGCCGCGCTCCCCGGGCGGCACCCCGTCCCGGAACGCCTCCCACGGCCCCGGCACCAGCCGGGCCACGCCGTGGTACAGCCAGTCGATCTCCTCCCGGCGGGTCGTGGTGACCCCGACGATCACGATCTCCGAGACCCGCTCCGGGTACCGCTGCGCGTACGCCAGGATCAGCGTCGAACCCCACGAGCCGCCGAACAGCATCCACCGCTCCACACCGAGGTGTTCGCGCAGCCGCTCCATGTCGGCGATCAGGTGCTCGGTGGTGTTGTGCTCGAGCGGCACCGCCGGGTCCGAGGCGTGCGGCAGACTCTGCCCGCACCCGCGCTGGTCGAAGAGGATGATCCGGTACACCTCGGGATCGAAGGTCTTCCTGCTCCCCCGCTTCCCCCCGGCGCCCGGGCCGCCGTGCACGCACAGGACCGGCTTGCCCTCGGGGTTCCCGCTGGTCTCCCAGTAGACGCGCTGCCCGTCACCGACGTCGAGCAGCCCCGACGCGTACGGCTCGATCGACGGAAATGCCGTTCCTGCCATCACGGTCCCTCCTCCACACCGGCCACGACCCCGTGAGGCTAGCCGGTCACCCGCCGGGCCGGGGCGCCGCCGTCACTCGGGGCCCGAGCGGGGCCGGGGGAAGGGCCCTGGCTCCGCCGGCCCGTCCTCCTCGCCCCGGCGGGAGGGCCGGTGGCGGTCCAGAGCCGGCAGCTCGGGCACGAGGTGGGCATGGGCCCGGCAGACGGCCGCGGTCTCGGCGATCGACACCAACGGTGTGCGGATGTGGGACCAGCCGCCGGAGGCGTCACCCGCCACGGCGACGCCCACCCGGTCCCGGGCGATGGCGGTCGCGGCCGCCGTCGCCTCGCTCGAGATGTCGCCCAGGCCCACCTCGGCGGTCTGCCGGTTGACGCGGTGCACGACGCGCCCGGAGAGCTGGGACCGGAGCGTGGCGGCGCCCTTGCCGAGCTCGACCCCGAACCGCTGCCCGCAGATCTCCAGGTAGATGCCGACCGCGCGGGCCCGCTGGGCCAGCCGGATCAGGTTCGCCACCATGCGGTCCCGGCGTTCCTCGTCCTTCTTGGTCTGGCAGAGGAAGAGTTCGGCGACCTCGTCGACGAGCACCACGACGGGCACCGGCCGCACATACGCGGGCAGCCCCCAGATGTCGGAGGCCACCTCCTCCTCCGGGCTGGCCGGCGTCGAGCGCTGGTACTCCCGGAGCAGCGCGAACCGGTGCTCCATCTCACCGACCAGCGCGTCCAGCAGCTCCGCCGCCTGCTGCCGGTCGGTCGCCAGGGCCGACAGCCTGGGCGCGTACGGGATCTGCTCCACCCCGCCCTTGCAGTCGATCCCCACCAGGGCCACCGGCAACCGGGCCAGGTTCATGATCAGGTTGCGCTGGTACGTCGACTTGCCCGACTGGTTCGCGCCAAGGGTGAGGGCGTGCGGGATCTCCCGGTAGTCGCGTACAAAGGCGGTCCCGTCGTCCCGCAGCGCCACCGGCACCACCATCGGCCCGGACGGCAGGCGGCGGGGCATCCGCACGTCGCGGAGCACGTCGTAACCGGTCATGCGCAGCTCCACCACCCCGGGGCCGAGCTCGGCCACATGCACCGCGTGCACACCCCACGCGTGGCGCAGACGATTGGCCGCGGCGGTCACGTCAGCCGGCTCGAGCCCGCC
Organism: Actinacidiphila sp. bgisy167; assembly: GCF_057707665.1. Taxonomy (NCBI): domain Bacteria; kingdom Bacillati; phylum Actinomycetota; class Actinomycetes; order Kitasatosporales; family Streptomycetaceae; genus Actinacidiphila; species Actinacidiphila sp. bgisy167. The sequence continues at coordinate 5,893 of NZ_JBYIQP010000084.1, forward strand.
GGGCAGCCTCAGCCGCACCCGCAGCCCGGTCAGCGAGCCGCCCACCCGGCGGATCCGCGGCGGCACCGGCCGCGCCCCGCGCCGCCCCACCACCCACCCCGCCAGCACCCGGGCCCGCGAGGGCGGTGCGACCAGTCCGCAGGCCGCCATGGTGGAGCCGTAACTCGACAGGAACCGCACCCAGGTCAGCGGGAGCCCGAACAGCAGCCAGAACACGACCGGGAACCGTTCACGGGCATAGGCCAGACCGCCGGCCGTGGCCAGCAGCAGACCCAGGAGCGCGGCACCCGTCATGGTGATCAGCCCTTGCCGTTCGGGACGGCGGCCGGCACCGGCGCAGTGCCCGCCCGCGGCGTCGCGCGAGCAGACCCCATGCCCGGTTTGACCGTTACGCGCATTCTCCCAGCCCCACCCCCGCCCCCCGGTCACCGACACCGGGGTTCCCGTGGAGCCGCGCTCGTTCCCGCGGACGGCCTGCGGTGGCAGTGAGTCAGTCCGGCTTCCGTGACACGTTCCCCGCCCGCAGGGCTTCACGTCGCCGGGCGCTCGGGCGGGAGATGTCGGGGATCGGCAGAACCAGTGCTTCATGTTGCTGTGATAAGAGATTCGCCTCGGCCGCGGTCTTCAGGCAGCGGTCCAGGTTTCAGGCCGGCACAGCGTCCGGCCGCACAGGGGAGGGCATGACGTGGGGATACGTGTGCGGGCGCTGGCCTGGTGCCGGCGTTCGGGAGTGGTGGCCGCCTCCGCGGTCGTGCTGCTGGCCGCGGGGATCACGGGGGGAGTCGGGGTCCAGTCGGCCGCCGCACAGCCGTCCTTCCCTTCGTGGCTGGTGGGTTTCCAGACCGAGAACCATGCGACGGGTGCCTCCCGGGCGTGCTCGGCGATCGAGCTGTCGAAGATCCGCGAGGTGACGACACCGGACTGCTTCACAGGCCGTTCCGCGAACGACTGGCCGACCTTCTACCACGGAGGCACCCAGGACTGGGGCACGGACAGCCTGGCCTACCAGGCCCACCCGCGGTACAACGCCACGACGCGGCAGGCCGCCCTCGCCGTGACGGTCGCGAGCAATCCCCCGGTGAGCTACACGACGGGCAGCGGCCGTCCTGTGCTGGCGACCACCGCCGACGCCGCGCTCTACTCGCCGGGCGCCACTGCAACGTTCTACTCATGGGCCGCGCCCGACAAGGAGACGGCACAGCGCAAGGCGCACACCGAGCAGGTGGCGATCCTGTCGACCGCCACCTGCACCAAGCTGCTGGGCCGGACGCCCCCGGCCGGTTCGCTCTGCACCCTGCCCGCCAAGAACACGCCCACGCCGAACCGCGCGGAACAGTGCCTCGGTGACGCGGGCGGTGCACTGATGTCGGCAGGCAAACTGATCGCCATCTCGGCGACCTCGTCCAACGGGTGTGTGGACGCGAGCGGAGTGCGCCTCTACACCAACGTAACGGCGTACCGCGCGACGACCGTAGCCTGGGGACACGACAGCTACGCGAACCAGTGGAGCATGGGCTCCGTGACCACCGTGCAGCCGATGACGGGCGGCGGCCTGGTCTCCTTCTGCAGCATCGATACCGGCAACCACCTCACCGGGTGCGCCAAGAACCACGCGGCCACGACGTTCTTCCACGTGCAGTACAACTGGCTCACCCAGGCGGGCGACATCACCGGCGACGGCCAGCCCGACCTGCTCGCCCGTACGCCCGGCGGCGCCCTCTACCGCTACTCCGGCCCGTCGTTCGAGGAGCTCGACAGTCGGCCGCACTCCTGGTTGGCCAACGGCTTCGGCGGCTACAACGCCATGTTCGTCACCCCCGACTTCTCCGGTGACGGCCTTCCGGACCTCCTCGCCCGGGACGGTGCAGGCGACCTGTGGCTCTACCGCGGCACGGGCACGGGCGGCCTCCGGCCCCGCGTCCACATCGGCGTCGGCCTCAAGGGCTACAACCTGATCACCGGCCGCGGCGACCTGTCCGGCGACGGGCTCGCCGACTTCGTCGCCCGCGACAACGCCGGTGTCCTCTGGCTCTTCAAGGGCAACGGCAAGGGCAGCTACGCCGGCCGCGTGAAGATGGGTACGGGATACTCCGGATACAAGCGCATCGTCGCCTCCGGCGACATCGACCACGACGGCCGCCAGGACCTCTTCGGCACCACCCCGGCCGGCGGCGCCGCCGTTCTCAACGCCGTCCAGGGCACGCTTGCCAGTCCCCGCTGGTACGCCTCCACCGGCTACCAGGTCTTCTCCCAGATCAACTGACGCGCTCACGCGCCGCGCGACCCTCCGCCCATATCGGGCGGAGGGTCGCCCGCCTTCCACAGCCTGCGCAGCACGCAGCGGGCTGCCAGCCTCGACGGCCGATGACGCAGGATGTGCCCCGCACACTGTGCCGGGTCGCGCGCGACTGTGCGCCACGCAGGACCTTCGCGCAGGAAGCGGCACTGCCCGCCCGCCGACGCGGTACGTTGCGCCGGATGACTGATCGCACCTTCCCCCCTGTGTCCCTTCGCGCGGGCGAGCTCCTGCTCCGTCCGTTCACCCACGAGGACGTCGAAGCCACCCAGGCGGCCTGTGCGGACGAACTGACCCAGCGCTGGCTTCCTTTGCCGAACCCGTACACGCTCGACGACGCCACTTCCTGGTGCACGCATGTCGCCCACGCTCTGCGGGAGTCCGGTGACGGCATCCACTTCGCGGTCATTGGAGCGCGGAATCCGCGTCTCCTCGGCACAGTCGGCCTGAAGCAGACGGATTGGCGCGCACTGGTCAGCGAGGTGGGCTACTGGACAGCGCCCTGGGCCAGGGGATCCGGGGTCGCGACCGCGGCGACTCGCGCCCTCGGGCGCTGGCTGCTGGGCGACCAGGGCTTCGCACGCATGGAGCTCAAGGCCGCGACCGGGAACATCGCCTCTCAAAAAGTGGCAACGCGCGCCGGTCTGCACCGCGAAGGGGTCATGCGCAACGCCGGCTTCACGCACACCGGCCGGACCGACCTCGTCCTCTTCTCGCTCACTCCCCAGGATCTCCCGAGCAGTTGAGGCGAAGCCGTGGCTCGCTGAACCGCCCCAGACCGGGCGGGAAGGCCTCGGGTTGTGCGAGCGACCCGAGCGTGCCCCATCCGTGCCCGATCGCAACGCGGGATAACCGCGGGGGCCGCACGCCACCGCGCACGAAGAAGGGGTGCCCCCGTGTCTTGGGGCACCCCTTCTGTCCAGCGCCTTCGCAGGCCTACTGCGGAGAGTGTGGGATTTGAACCCACGGTGACATCGCTGCCACGACGGTTTTCAAGACCGTTCCCTTAGGCCGCTCGGGCAACTCTCCCCGCGCCGCGGGTCCGGTCCGGTGGCCGGGCGGCGCGGGGACAGCCTAACGGGTCGGCTCAGCTGGTGCTGTCGCCCCTGCGTTCGCCGAGGGTGATGGTGGCGGTGTGGGTCTGTCCGCCACGGGTGTACGTGAGGCTGACCTTCTCGCCGGGCTGGTGCTGCCAGATCTCGCCGATGAGGGTCGGGCTGGAGTCGACGACGGTGTCGTCGAATTTGGTGATGACGTCGCCGGAGCGCAGGCCCGCCTGGTCGGCGGGGCCGCCCTGGGTGACGGCGTCCGGGCCGGTGGCGATCTTGGCGCCCTCGCCGCTGAAGCTGGAGTCGACCTGGACGCCGATGACGGCGTAGACGGGCTCGCCGGTCTTGATCAGCGTCTCGGCGACGCGGCGGGCCTGGTCGATGGGGATGGCGAAGCCCAGTCCCACACTGCCGGCCTGGGTGGCGCCGTCGTTGCCGCCCGTCGACTGGATGGCGGAGTTGATGCCGATCACCGCGCCCTCGGAGTTGAGCAGGGGGCCGCCGGAGTTGCCGGGGTTGATCGAGGCGTCGGTCTGTATGGCGCTCATGTAGGAGGCGTTGGAACCCTGGCCGTCGCTGGAGGCGATGGGACGGTGCAGGGCGCTGACGATGCCGGTGGTGACGGTGCCGGAGAGCCCGAAGGGGGCTCCGATGGCGATGGTGGAGTCGCCGACGGCCACCTTGTCGGAGTCGCCGAGGGCGAGCGGGGTGAGCTTGTCGGGGTTGACGCCCTTGAGCTTGATGACGGCGACGTCGTAGCCCTGGGCGCGGCCGACGACCTCGGCCTCGTACTTCTTGCCGTCGGAGAACGTGGCGGTGAGGCTGCCGCCGTCGGCGGCGGGTGCGACGACGTGGTTGTTGGTGAGGATGTGGCCTTCCTTGTCGTAGACGAAGCCGGTGCCGGTGCCGCTCTCCTGGCGGCCGGTGGCCTCGATCGTGACGACGCTGGGGAGGGCCTGCCTGGCGATGCCCGCGACGGAGTCGGCGGCGCGGCTGAGGTCCTTGGGGTTGCCCACCGCGGAGACGGTGGTCGAGGAGGAGCCGTCGTTGCGGTCGGCCGCCCAGAAGCCGACCCCGCCGCCGACGCCGCCCGCGACGAGCGCGGCGGCCAGGACGGCCGCGACCAGGACGCCGTTGCCGCGCTTCTTGGGCGCGGGGGCGGCCGGCACGGGCGTGCCCCACACGGGACCCGCGGGACCGGAGGGGCCCATGGGGCCGGACGGCCCGGCGGGGCCGCCGTACGGCTGAGTGGGCGGCGGCGCGACCGGCGGCAGCGGCGTCGTGTGTACCTCGGCGGGCGGCGCCGCGGGGGCGGCCGGGTAAGCGGGGGACTCGGCGGGGGACTCGGCGGGGTGACCTGCCGAAGGCGGCACGGCCTCGGCGGGCGCGGCCGGTGCGGATGCCGGCGCGGCAGGCGCCGGTGCGCCGGGGCCCGCGGGAGCCTCCGCGGCCGCGGGGGCGGCCGGGCCCGGTGACGGGGCCTGCGCCTGGGCCGGGGGAGCGGCGGGCGGGGCGGCGGAGGGCGCGGGAGGCGCAGCGGGAGCGGTGGACCCCGTGTCAGCGGGCGGCTGCGTCGGCAGCGCCGCCGGGACCGGGCCGACCTCGTTCTCGGTGCTCACGGCTGTTCTCCTCGGATATGCGTGGTGTGCCGTGCGTACGACTGCGGCTACGGTGCGTACGACGACCGTCGTGGTGGACACAGCTTTTCCCACCGGGTGTCAGACCGCCGTAAACAGCGGCCGGTCCCGGCCCGCCGGATGGCACGATAGCCCGGTGACCGATCTTCCCGCGATCCAGGTCGTGGCCCACCGGGGAGCCTCCGAGGACGCCCCGGAGCACACGCTGGCCGCCTACCGGAAGGCCATCGAGGACGGCGCGGACGCCCTGGAGTGCGACGTACGCCTCACCGCCGACGGCACGCTGGTCTGCGTGCACGACCGCCGGGTGAACCGGACCTCCAACGGCCGGGGGGCGGTCTCCGCACTGGAGCTGGCCGACCTCAGGACCCTCGACTTCGGCAGCTGGAAGGCGGAGGCCGGCGGCGGGCGGGCCGCGGGGACGATGCGGCGCCCGTCCGCGGAGATGCGGTCCCTCCTCGACGCGGACGCCGAGGCGCCCGACCGCTTCGGCGGCGACCCGGACGAGTTCAGCCGCGTCCTGACCCTGGAGCGGCTGCTGGAGCTGGTCGCGGACACCGGCCGCCACGTGGAGCTGGCGATCGAGACCAAGCACCCCACGCGCTGGGCGGGCCAGGTCGAGGAGCGGCTGGTGGAGTTGCTGGACCGGTTCGGGATGCTGTGGCCGGAGCCGGGAGAGCCGTCCCGGGTGCGCGTCATGAGCTTCTCGTCGCGGTCGCTGCGCCGGATCCGGATGGCCTCGCGCGACCTGCCGACGGTCTTCCTGATGCAGTACGTGCTGCCCCGCCACCGTGACGGCCGGTTGCCGTCCGGGGTGCGGATCGCCGGCCCCGCCCTGCGCATCCTGCGCGCCAACCCGGGGTACGTGGAGCGGCTGCACGAGGCGGGGCACCGGGTCCACGTGTGGACGGTGAACGAGCCCGAGGACGTCGAACTCTGCGTGCGGCTGGGCGTCGACGCCGTCATCACCAATCGCCCGCGGCAGGTGCTGGCCCAACTCGGGCGCGGCTGAGGGGCGTTCGAGCCGCCGAACGCCACGGGCGTTGTGCACCGGCGCGTTCGGAACCTGTTCGATCGTTGTGTGTGCCCCAAGAGACCGCAGTTGGCCGGTTTCCGGCGCAGAACGAGAGGGCATCCATCCCGTGGCGTGGGGTGAAGGAGGTCTCGGGGGTGGCGTTGGTGGTGGCCCAGGAGGTGCCGACGTCCTCGACCATGGCCCTGCCTCATGGTCCGGCGGGCGTGGCCGAGGCGCGGCGCAGGCTGCGCAAGGAACTGTTCGCGAACGCGGTCGCGGAGCCGGTCGTCGACGACGCGGTGCTCATCCTGTCGGAGCTGCTCAGCAACTCCTGCCGGCACGCCCGGCCGCTGGGCGAGGACGCGCCGTCCCCGGGCGGCAGCGGCATCAGGGCCGCCTGGCGGCTCGACGAGGACGGTCTGCTGACGGTGGAGGTCACCGACGGCGGCGGGCCCACCCGCCCGCTCCCGTCCAGTCCCTCGCTGACCGCCCGCGGCGGCCGCGGGCTCGGCATCGTACGGAATCTGTCGCTGCGCTGGGGTGTGCGTGACGCCCCCGGCGAGGTCACGGTGTGGGCGATGCTCGCGGCGCGCAGCCGGCGCGCCCGGCGCGACGGCCTCGCGCCCCAGCTCGACATCCCGCTCGACTTCGCGGACGCCTTCGACGACCTCGGGTAGCTCCCGGGGCGGTTGCCCGGCCTCCCCGGGCACGACCTCCGCTGAGGGCGTCCGGCGTGGCGCTAGGCTCACGGCCGGAACACCGCCGTTACGGGAGAGATCGAGCCATGGCGAAGAAGCGTCCGACGAAGACGAAGGCCCCCGCAAGCCCGCAGATCGCCGACGGGGAGATCCCCGCCGTCGGGGCCAGGGAACCCTGCCCGTGCGGCTCGGGACGGCGGTACAAGGCGTGCCACGGCCGCGAGGCGGCGCACGCGGTGACGGAGCTGGTGCGGCGGCCGTTCGAGGGCCTGCCGGGCGAGTGCGACTGGGTGGCCCTGCGCGAGCTGGTGCCCGCCGCCACGGCCGAGTTGACGCTCAAGGACCCGCTGCCGGACGGTGTGCCCTCCGTCACGCTGGCGACCGTGCTCCCGATGGCCTGGCCGGGGCTGCGCCGGGACACCGGCGCGGTGCTGCTGGGCCTGCAGAACGACACCGCTTCCGGGGACATCAGCCGTGACCTGGCCGACACCCTGCTCCGCGCGCTGAACGCGGAGCAGGGCAACCCGGTGGGCGGGCAGCGCCCGGCGGCCGACGGTCCGCGGCTGCAGGATCTGCTCGACCTGGACGCCCCGTTCGGCCCGGTGGTGCACACCGGCTTCGAGTTCTGGCTGGAGAACGCGGAGTCCGTCACGGGTGAGGTCGCCGCGTCCCTGGAGCGGGCGAACGCGGCCGTGATCCCGACCGTGCGGCTGACCGGTGTGGAGGCGGCGTACTGGTGCGAGACCCCGGAGAAGAACCACCTGCGCTGGGTGATGCCGCACCCCGAGGAGCAGTTGCTGGACGCGCTGGCGCGGCTGCACGCGGCCGGCGCCTCGTCGCTGGGCGACAACACGCGGCTGGTGGGCTCGTTCCGGGCGCACGGGCTGGTCGTCCCGGTGTGGGACCTGCCGTCGGGCGTGACGGCGGACGAGGTCGAGAAGCCGGCGGCGGCCTTCGCCGAGCGGCTGGCCGAGGCGCTGGAGCGGACGACCCCGTTGACGGCGGAGGAGCGGCGGGCGCGCAGCGGCTTCACCAACCGGCAGATCACGCTGAGCTGAGAGGTCGCGCGGACAGGCGGGGTGGAGAAAGGAGCGGGTCGAGGGCCGAGTTTGGCAAGGCGGAGAAGGGAGACGCAGCGGAGCTGCGGCGACCGACGACACCGCCGCCGGGCGAGAGCCGTCGACCCGCGACGCCGGCCCGCCTATCCGCGCGGCCTCTGAACCGCCCTCCCGCGCCGGCGGCCGCGCTCATGGGCGCCCTGGGTGATCCTGGTCACAACCGCCGCCGGTCCGGGCGGGAAGCGGCCCGGGAGCCGTACCCCGGATTTGCGTACGGGCGAAGTCTTGTTACCGTTTAAACAGTCCGGTTGCTGGTGCATCCCCCGTCGCCAGCGACCGGACGTTTCCATGTCCGGGTCAGTGCGCGGATCCGCTGCGCAGCAGCGGGCGTTCGCCTCCCCGCTCGGCGATCTCCGCCACCGCCGTGTACGGCTCCGTCGCCCCGGCCACCGTCGGCTCGCGCGGCGTCTCGCAGCTACCGCTCACCTCGTCCGCGGTGACGGCGCAGGCCGCCTGCACCGTCCGGCCGTCGGGCCGCATGAGGGTCAGAACGCCGTCCAGGGGCCGCCCCGTGGTGTTGCTGTAGTACGTGCGCGCCCAGGTGTCGCCGTCCTCTCCGATGGTGCAGGTCTGCGCCTGCAGGCCCTCGGGAGAGGTGAGTTGGGGACCGCAGGACGCGGTCTGCCGTGCGGGGGACGTCAGCTTCGGCAGGCTGTCGAAGACGCTGGACGCGCCGGCCCCGTCGAAGGAGGACTTGTCGTCGGTGACCGCCGCCATCACGTCCTCGGACACGGCGGGCAGCTTGGGACCGGCGGCGGGTCCGGCGATGGCGCCGGTCAGGGGCAGCACGGCGGCGACCGCCACGACCGTGGCGAGGGCGGCCATCCGCAGGTTCGGCGCACGCATCATGCGCAGAACATAGCGGGAGAAACGGACATGATGGGGGGCTCGTTGCCCGTTCGCCGGTCAGCGGCCCCCGCTCCTACCCGAACGAGTGACGGCCGGTGGGGACGCCAGCCGTCACAGACCTGCCCCGGACCTTGCCCCGGACCCTGCCGCGGGCCCGCAGCGAACCCGCGGCGGACCCTCGGGCACGGCCCCCGGTCAGTACGAGAGCCTGCTGCCGTCCGGCGCCGTACGCCCCGCCTGCACCAGGGTGTCGACGATCACCCGCACGCTGGGCAGCCACGGCGCTCCGCCCCCCGGGTCCGCCACCGGCCGCCGGACCCAGCGCGCCGGCGCGGCGCCGCCGGTGCCGCCCGGCGAGGGCGGCAGGACGAGAAAGCCGCCCTGGCCGTGGTACCGCAGCGAGGTCGGCACCCATTCGTGGCGGTCGAGCAACTCCCCCAGTTCCTCGAGGGAGTAAGGCTCCACCAGGAGCGCGAGGCGCGTGGCGGTGGCCACGACCGGGCCGGTGCGCACCCCCAGCTTGTCGAAGACGCCCAGCGCCCGCGCCCCCGCGACAGCGGGCAGGCTCACCGCCGAGACGCGCCCGCCCGTGGCGAGCAGCAGGGGCTGGTCCGGCCGCCGCGTCCACCACCAGCGGACCATGCGCGGATCGCGGGTCGCCGCGAGGAGGCCCGGATCGTGCGGATGCGCGCCGGGCACCGGGCAGTCGGGCCGCGCGCAGGCGCATCCGCCGCGCGCGTCCGTACCGGCTCCGGGGACCACGGGCCAGTGCCACCGTTCGGCGCAGGTGAGCGCTGCACGCAGCAGCTCGGGACTGCTCTTGCGTCGCTTTCCGAGGATCTCGCGCATCTGCGCTCGTTCCTTTCCGCTGGTGCTCGGGAATCACCCATGACACAACGTCGTCTGGAACACACCGTTCACGAGGCAGCGCATCACGTCTCGAGCCGAGCGTGGAACATGGCGGGAGGTGGCGCACACTGGCGCTTGTGCGTCCTGCGGAGTGCTGGGAACTGCTGCGTGTGCTTGCGTGCTGCTGTGTGCGGTCCCGCCGACCGTGCAACGACCCCGCCGTGGGGGGTGGGTGGGCCGTCTTCCGTTCATGACGCCCTGACAGGGGCGCCGGGTTCCTGAGGCCGCCGACTCCCATCCCGTACGTACCCACTGCGACGGGTATGACGCGCTGTCGAACCCCCTCAGTCGACTACCAATTCTCGCACGGGGTGCCTTTTTTCGGCCATAGTCCCGCGCCGCCTCGACCGCGCCGACACCAGCCCCGCTACCTGGGCGATCCTGGACACACCCACCGGTAGGCGGTAGAAGGGAATCCCTTGACAGCGGCGCAGCATGAGCTTGGGGGTTTGCGATGCTATTGCCTGATATGCGCTGCTCTGCGGAGCCGTCGCCGCGGCACGGCGACGGCCGCGGAAGCCGGCGGCCATGAGCGCCGCGCACCTCCCGAAAGTGGCCGGAATCGACTCACCCGTTCCGGCACCGGCGCACACTTCCTCCCCCCTCCTCGGCCGGCTCTCCCCTCCGGGTGAACCGGGAGCGCATCCCGGAACGCCCGTCCCGGGCGTCCGACTCACCGCCGACCAGGACCAGCTGACCTCCTGGATCTCCGATCTGACGGCCCTGCACGAGCTCACCGAGCGGCTGGCCGGGACCGCGACCCTGAAGGACGCGCTGCGCGAAGTGCTGTGCGCCGGCGGCGCCTTGGTCGGCGCGCGGCGCGGTGTGGCCGCCCTTGCGCCCGGCGACGGGCTGGGCCCGGCCACCGTCGTCGGGCTCGGCCTCGGTCCGGCCGAGCTCGGCGTGCTGGAGACCGTCCCCCTGCCCGCGGCGCCCGAGGAGGCGCCGGCGGAGGAGATCCACACCGACCTGTGCCGCGAGCCCGGGATCGGCCCGCGCCACCGCGAGGTCTCCCTCAGGCTCGGCTTCGGCGCCAGCTACGCCCTCCGCCTGTCCGCCGGCGCAGCCGGCCGGCTGGGTTCCGCCCTCTGGTTCTACGACGGCCCGGCCGAACCCGCCGAGCGCCAGCGCCACCTGGCCGGCCTGTACTGCCGCCACGCCGCCGAGCACCTCGCCCTGCTGCTGGAACTGGACCGCGGCCGCACCACCGTCGCCGCGCTCCGCGACGAGCTGCTGCCGGCCCGGCTGCCGCGGGTCCCCGGGGTCCGGCTGGCCGTACGGCACCTGCCGGCCGCCGGGGGCGGGGGCGACTGGTACGACGCCCTCCCGCTGCCCGAGGGGGCGCTGGGGCTGTCCGTCGGCGGGGTGAGCGGCGGGGGCACGAGCGCGGTCGCCGCGATGGGACGGCTGCGGACCTCGCTGCGGGCGTACGCGGTGATGGAGGGCGAGGACCCGGTCGCGGTCCTGTCCGACCTGGAGCTGCTGCTGCGGCTGACCGAACCCGCCCGGTCGGCGACGGCGCTGTTCGCCTACGCCGAGCCGGCCTCCCGGAAGATCGCGGTCGCCGGGGCGGGGCACTGCCCCCCACTGGTCGTCGGCGAGCGCCGGGTCGAGTACGTGGAGACCTCGCTGTCCGCGCCGCTGGGCATGCTCAGCTGCTGGGAGGCGCCCAGCGTCGAGCTGCGGGCGCTGCCCGGGGAGACCCTGCTGCTCTACACCGACGGCCTGCTGCACCGCACCGGCGATCCCGTCGACCGGGCCTTCGCCCGCCTGCACGCCGCCGCGGCGTCCGCCCCGGCTCCCGTCCGGGACGACCCGGCGCAGCTGGTGGAGCACGTCCTGCACGCCCTGCGGCCCGACGACCGCAGGGAACCGCACCCGACCGAGGACGTCGTCCTGCTCGCCGCCCGCTTCGACTGAGCGCCGCCCGGGCCCGCGGCCGGTCGGCCCTCGCACCCGCTTACGATGGGGTTCGTCTACTTCGAGGGAGGCACGACGTGGCCGAGGACCGCGACCCGGGGGCAACACCCAGCCGTCAGACCGGGGACCAGACCCCGGGAGGCGACAAGCCCATCAAGCAGCGGAAGAACGGCCTCTACCCGGCCGTCTCCGACGAGCTCGCCGACGTGATGAAGTCGGGATGGGCCGACACCGAGCTGCGCGACCTGCAGCCGGTCGAGCAGGCCCCCTACGCCGCCAAGCGGCGCGCGGCGCTGTCGGCGCGCTTCCCCGGCGAGCGGCTGGTGATCCCGGCCGGCAACCTGCGCACCCGCGCCAACGACACGGAGTACCCCTTCCGTGCCGCCACCGAGTACGTGCACCTCACCGGCGACCAGACACAGGACGCCGTCCTGGTCCTGGAGCCCAACGGCGACGGATCACACGACGCCACCGCCTACCTGCTCCCCCGCTCCTCCCGGGAGAACGGCGAGTTCTGGCTGCACGGCCAGGGCGAGCTGTGGACCGGGCGCCGCCACAGCCTGGCCGAGGCAGAGGCCCTGCTGGGCCTGCCGTGCGCCGACGTCCGCAAGGCCGCCGACGTGCTGCGCGAGGCCACCGGCCCGGTCCGGGTCGTCCGCGGCTACGACGCCGGCATCGAGGCCGCGCTGACCGACAAGGTCACCGCCGAGCGCGACGCCGAACTGAAGGAGTTCCTGTCCGAGCTGCGGCTGGTCAAGGACGAGTGGGAGATCGGCGAGCTGCAGAAGGCCTGCGACTCCACCGCCCGGGGCTTCGAGGACGTCGTCCAGGTCCTGGACAAGGCCGAGGCGACCTCCGAGCGCTACATCGAGGGCACGTTCTTCCTGCGCGCCCGCGTCGAGGGCAACGACGTCGGCTACGGCTCGATCTGCGCGGCCGGACCTCACGCCTGCACCCTGCACTGGGTACGCAACGACGGCCCGGTCCGCTCCGGCGACCTGCTGCTGCTCGACGCCGGCGTGGAGACCCACAGCCTCTACACCGCCGACGTCACCCGCACGCTGCCGATCAACGGCACGTACAGCGACATCCAGCGCAAGGTCTACGACGCGGTGTACGAGGCCCAGGAGGCCGGCATCGCCGCCGTCCGCCCCGGCGCGGCCTACCGCGACTTCCACGACGCCGCCCAGCGCGTGCTCGCCGAGAAGCTCGTCGAATGGGGCCTGCTGGAGGGCCCGGTCGAGCGCGTCATCGAGCTGAGCCTCCAGCGCCGCTGGACCCTGCACGGCACCGGTCACATGCTGGGCCTGGACGTCCACGACTGCGCCGCCGCCCGCACCGAGACCTATGTCAACGGCGCCCTGGAGCCGGGCATGGTCCTCACCGTCGAGCCGGGCCTGTACTTCCAGGCCGACGACCTGACGGTCCCGGAGGAGTACCGGGGCATCGGCGTCCGCATCGAGGACGACATCCTCGTCACCGAGGACGGCAACCGGAACCTCAGCGCCGGCCTGCCGCGCCGCTCCGACGAGGTCGAGAGCTGGATGGCCGCCCTCAAGGGCTGACGCCACCGATGCGCACACGAGGGCCGGGGCCGCGCGGAACAGATCCGCGGGGCCCCGGCCCTCGTGCTGTGCGGGCGGCGCGAGGGCCGGGCGAACCACGGGCCGGGCCGGCCCGGATCCGGCTGGGGGACCGGCTAGGAGACCTTGAGCAGCGAGTCGTCCCGCCACTTGAGGATCTTGTCGAAGCTGACGACCGCCCCGTGTCCGGGACGGTTGTGGTAGTGCACGTGGTCGACGAGCGCCTCGATCAGGAAGAGCCCGCGCCCGTGCTCGGAGTGCTGGTCCTTCTTCGCCAGCGGGCGTACGGAATGGTGCGTACGGCGCAGGTCCGGGGCGAAGCCCGGGCCGGAGTCCGCCACCTCGATGCGGCAGCGGTCGCCCTCGATGCGGGCCGTCACCCGGTACTCGCCGTGGGCGGCGTGCTCAACGGCGTTGGCACAGGCCTCGGTGAGGGCGACGCACAGATCGTAGGAGATGTCCGGGTCCACTCCGGCCGTCTCCATCGTCCCCAGCAGGAGCCGGCGGGCGAGCGGCACGCTCGCAGCCTCGCGCCGCAAGTGGAGGGACCACCAGATGCTCATGCTCAGCCTCCTGGCTGCGGCTCGACATACCGATACGTATTGCCCCGAAACGCGGTCGGTAAGCGTGCCGTTGACGTGAAGCCAGCCATACGGCGGATGCCCTCGCTCCGTTGGCGGGTGTAGGAGAGCGCCGGACTCCATAGCACAGACCGGCGTGTTCCGGGCCCCGCCGTTCTCAAGGCGGGCCCGCGATGAGAGACTGACGCCGCCATGTCTTCCCCCGTGCGCGCCGGCGCCGATCTGCGACTGCTGCGGGCCGCGGTGTTCACCGCGGTCTGCGTCGTGTTGTCCGCGGGGGCGCACATGCTGGCGTCGGGGCACGGGGTGCCCGGCTGGACGCTGGCGGTGGGCTGGCTCGCCGTCTTCGCGTTCGTCGCGCCGCTGGCCGGGCGGGAGCGCTCGATGCCCGCCATCTCGAGCGGCCTCGCGGGCGGCCAACTCGTGCTGCACGTCCTGTTCAACATGGGCGGCATCTGCGGTGGTGGCATCGCCGGGATCGCCGGGCGGTTGCTCTGCGACGAGCGGGCGGCGGCGCTGGGTTCGCACGCGCACGCCGCGGCCGGAGCGGACCACCCGTCAACCATGGCCGCGATGCCGGGCATGGGCGGAATGCCAGGCATGGGCGGAATGCCGGGTGCGCCCGGGTCTGCCGCCGAGAGCACCATGCTGGCCTACAGCCTGCCCATGCTGCTCGGGCACGCGCTCGCCGCGGTGACCGCCGGCTGGCTGCTGCGCCGCGGCGAGGCCGCGCTGTGGCGGCTCGTCGCGCTCTCGGCCCACGGGCTGGCCGAACTGTCCGGCGGCGCCCTCCGCCACGCCATGGCACTCGTACGCCGACTGCTGGCGGGGGCCCCGGCCTCGCCCCGTGCCGTCCCCGGCGCGGGGCGCGCCCATGACGGCTGCCCCGTGCCCCGCACGGTGCTGCTGCGGCACACCCTGGCCCGGCGCGGTCCGCCGGAGCACGCCCTCGCGGCCTGAACGCGACCCGCTCCACCGACGTGCGAGGGCGGAGTCGCGCGCGCCGCACGCGTGCCATCCGTCACCTTTCCTCCGTCACCTGGAGTCTTCGCTCATGAACACCCTCATGCGCCGCGCCACAGCCCTCGCCGCCGTCGCCGGGGCAGCCGTGCTCGCCACCGCCGCCCCCGCCTTCGCGCACGTCAGCGTGCAGCCCGGCGACGCCGCCAAGGGCGGCTACAGCACGATCGCGTTCAAGGTCCCCAACGAGGACGACAAGGCATCGACGATCAAGGTCGAGGTCAATCTGCCGATCGACCACCCGATCGCCTCCGTCTCCACCCAGCCGGTGCCCGGCTGGACAGTGAAGATCACCAAGAGCAAGCTCCCGACCCCGCTGAAGTCGGGGCACGGCGACATCACCGAGGCCGTCACGAAGATCACCTGGAGCGGCGGGAAGATCAAGCCCGGTGAGTTCCAGCAGTTCCCGGTCTCCCTGGGCCCCCTGCCCGAGGACACCGACCAACTGGTCTTCAAGACCCTCCAGACGTACGACGACAACGAGGTCGTGCGCTGGATCGAGGAGCAGCAGAAGGGCGAGGACGAGCCGGAGATGCCGGCGCCCGTGCTGACCCTCGCCGGCGCCGCGGGCGACGGCCACGGCGACGATGCCGCCTCGGACGACGCCTCGGGCGACCCCGGAGACGGGGCCAAGGCCGAGCCCGTCTCGGCGACCGGCGCCGCCACCGAGAAGTCCGCCTCCGCCGACTCCGGTGACACCACCGCCCGGGTGCTGGGCGTCGTCGGCATCGCCGTGGGCGTGCTCGGCGTCGCCTTCGGCGTGCTGGCCGGCCGTCGCCGCGGCACGGGCACCCCGTCCATCTGACGCACGACCGCCGGGGCGGCCGCGCATCCACCGCGGCCGTCCCGGCGCCACACCG
This sequence comes from Actinacidiphila sp. bgisy167, assembly GCF_057707665.1. NCBI lineage: Bacteria > Bacillati > Actinomycetota > Actinomycetes > Kitasatosporales > Streptomycetaceae > Actinacidiphila > Actinacidiphila sp. bgisy167. Next base: position 21,428 of record NZ_JBYIQP010000084.1, read on the forward strand.
AATCCTCCTGGGGAACCCCTGATGCGTACCACCCTCAGGGCGGCGGCCTCGGCTGCCGCCGCCGCCGCACTCGCCCTCGCCCTCGCCGCCTGCGGAGGCTCGGACGGCGCGGCGAACACCTCCGGCGCGGAGCCGGTCGTCTCGGTCGACGCGACGCCGAAGGCCGCGACCGTTCTCGACACGCCGTTCGCGAAGCCGGACATGACCCTCACGGACACACACGGCAAGACGTACGACTTCGTCGAGCGGACCAAGGGCCGGCCGACCCTGCTCTTCTTCGGCTACACCCACTGCCCGGACGTCTGCCCGACGACGATGAGCGACATCGCCATCGCCAAGTCGAAGCTGCCCGCGGCGGAGCAGGACAAGCTCGTCGTCGTCTTCGTGACGACCGACCCCGAGCGCGACACACCTGAGCGGCTCGGCGAGTGGCTGGGCGCGCAGGACACGTCCTTCGTCGGCCTGACCGGTGACTTCGCCACCATCCAGGCGGGCGCGCGCTCGCTCGGCGTGGACGTGGAGAAGCCCGTCAAGGAGAAGGACGGCAGCATCACCGTGACGCACGGCGCCCAGGTGATCGCGTACTCGCCGAAGGACGACAAGGCCCACGCGCTCTACATGTCGGGAACCACTTCCGAGGAGTTCGCCGCCGACCTGCCGAAGATCATCGCGGGACGGACGCCGTGACCGGCTCCCTGCGGCGGATCACCGCGGCGGCGGCCCTGGTGCTGCTCGGCTCCACGGCCGCCTGCTCCGGATCCCCGGACGGCCCCGAACTGGAGGTGAGGGGTGCCTACATCCCGCAGCCCGCGCTGGGGGACATGGCGGCCGGCTACTTCACCGTCACCAACACCGGCGACCGGGACGCCCGGCTGACCTCCGTCACCAGCGACCTGTCCGGCGACGTGACCCTGCACAGCACCGAGGACAACCGCATGCGCCGGGTGACCTCCTTCACCGTCCCCGCGGGCGGACGGCTCACCCTCGCACTCGGCGGCAACCACCTGATGCTGACCGACCTCGCGCACAAGCCCGTGGCCGGCGAGCGGATAGCGCTGCGGCTGCACTTCGACGACGCGGACGCCATCGACGTACGGGTCCCGGTCAAGCCCGCGGGCTACCGCCCGGGAGACTGAGGAGAGCGCCATGAGGGTGATGACGAAGTCTGCGCTGCGCCTGCTGGCCGTGCCGCTCGCCGTGCTCGGCCTGCTGTTCGCCGCCGCCGCGCCCGCCTCCGCGCACGCCGCGCTGGTGAGCTCCGACCCGGCCCAGGGAGCGGTGGTGGGGACCGCGCCGGCGCAGGTCCGGCTGACCTTCTCCGAGGGCGTGCTGCTGACGAAGGACGCCATCCGCGTCCTCGGCCCGGACGGCGGGCGCGCCGACACCGGCGGCGCGAACGACGCCGGCCGGGGGGACACCACCGCGGCCGTCGCCCTGCGTCAGGGGCTCGGCGACGGCACGTACACCGTCGCGTGGAAGGTCGTATCGGACGACAGCCACCCGGTCGCGGGCGCCTTCACCTTCTCCATCGGCGCGCCCTCGAAGACCTCGGTGCCGCTGCCCGCCGAGGAGGTGGGCGGCGGCGCCGTCGGCACCCTGTACGACATCGGCCGCTACGCCGCCTACCTCGGCTTCGCGCTGCTGGTCGGCGCCGCGTTCTTCATCGGCGTGTGCTGGCCGGACGGCGCGCGGACGCGGTCGATGCGGCGGCTGGTGGCCACCGGCTGGGCCACGATGGTCGCCGCGACGATACTGCTGCTGATGCTGCGCGCCCCCTACGTCAACGGGGGCGGCCTCGGCGACGCCTTCGACCTCGGCGGCGTACGGGACGTCCTGGACACCCGGCCCGGCGCGGCGCTGCTGTCGCGGCTGCTGCTGCTCGCCGCGGGCGCGGTCTTCATCGCCGTGCTCTTCGGCAGCTGGGCAAGGCGGGAGGACCCGGTCGAGCGCCAGGACCTCGCCTGGGGCCTGGCCATCGGCGGCGCGGTCGTGGCGGTCGGCCTGGCCGCGACGTGGGCCATGGCCGAGCACGCCTCGGTCGGCATCCAGGCTCCGGTGGCGATGCCCGTCGACATCGTGCACCTGCTGGCCATGGCCGTCTGGCTCGGCGGTCTCACCGCCCTGCTGACCGCCCTGCGGGGCGGACAGCGCGTGGAGCGGGCCGCGGTGCGGCGCTTCTCCCGGATCGCCTTCGGGGCGGTGGTGACGCTGGTCGTCACCGGCGTCTACCAGTCGTGGCGCCAGCTGGGCTCCTGGGACGCCCTGGTGTCCACCGGCTACGGGCGGCTGCTGATGGTCAAGGTCGGCCTGGTCGCCGTGCTGGTGGGACTGGCCTGGCTGTCCCGCCGCTGGACCGCGCGGCTCGGCGAGGCGGCCGTCCGCGGCAGGACGGCCGTCGCCCAGCCGGTCGGGGCGGGGCGCAAGGGCGCGGGCGGCGGGAGCGGCCACGCCTCCGAGCGCGCCGGGCAGTTGGCCCGGCAGCAGGCGGCGCTGGCCAGGGAACGCGCGCGCAAGGAGCGCGACGCCGACGCCGAGCGCACGGGCCTGCGCACGTCGGTGCTGGCGGAGGTCGCCGTCGCGGTCGTGGTGCTGGCTGTCACAACGCTGCTGACCGGCACCCAGCCGGGCAGGGCCGCGCAGGAGGAGGGCGCGGCGCGGCAGGCGTCCGCGCCGGTGGCCGAAGTGCCCGAACCGCTCGACGTGACGATCCCGTTCGACACCGGCGGCCCGGACGGCAAGGGCGAGGCGGAGATCACCATGGATCCGGGCGGCGTCGGGGCGAACGAGCTCCACCTGCTGGTGACCGCCCCGGACGGCCAAGCCTTCGACGTCCCCGAGGTACAGGTGTCCTTCACCCTGAAGTCACAGAAGATCGGGCCCCTCCCGGTGAGCCTCGGCAAGGTCGACACCGGCCACTGGAGTGCCGAGAGCGTCCAGATCCCGGCCTCCGGCGAGTGGACCGTCGCCGTGACCGTCCGGACCTCCGACATCGACCAGGTCACCCGCACCAAGGCAGTGAAGATCGGCTCATGAACGACCGCCCTCAGGATCTCTCGCGGCGCAGACTGCTCGGCACGGCGGGCGCCGCCGGCGCGGCGGGACTGCTCGTGGGCGGCGTCTCGGGCGCCGCCGGCGCGCACGCCACCCGCGACGAGGCCGCCGCGCTGACCTCGGTCGGCGCCACGACCGTCCCCTTCCACGGCCTCCACCAGGCCGGCATCACCACCCCGCTGCAGGCCCGCGGCCACCTGGTCGCCTTCGACCTGGCCGCGGGGGCCGGCCGCAAGGGCGCGGCGGCCCTGATGCGCCGCTGGTCGGCGGCGGCCGAGGCGATGACGGAGGGACGGGCGCCCACGGGCGACAACCAGATCGCCCTGGACGCCGGGCCGTCCTCGCTCACCGTCACCTTCGGCTTCGGGCGCGGCTTCTTCGCCCGGACGGGGCTGACCGCGCAGCTGCCGCAGGCCCTCGCCCCGCTGCCGGACTTCGCCTCCGACGCCCTCGACCGCCGGCGCAGTGACGGCGACCTGTGGATCCAGATCGGCGCCGACGACGCGCTGGTCGCCTTCCACGCGCTGCGCGCGCTGCAGAAGGAGGCCGCGGGCGCTGCCGTGCTGCGGTGGCAGATGAACGGCTTCAACCGCACCCCGGGCACGACCGCCGAGCCGCGCACCGCCCGCAATCTGATGGGCCAGGTCGACGGCTCCAACAACCCCCGGCCCTCCGACCCTGATTTCGACGCGCGTGTCTTCGTCCCCGCCTCCGGCTCCCCGGAGTGGATGGCGGGCGGCTCCTACGCGGTCGTCCGCCGGATCCGCATGCTGCTGGACACCTGGGACAACCTTCCCCTGGAGCGCCAGGAGAAGGTGATCGGGCGCCGCAAGGCCGACGGCGCCCCGCTGTCGGGCGGCACCGAGGCGAGCAAACCCGACCTCGACAAGATCGGACCGGACGGCCGGTCCTTCGCCATCGCGGCCGACGCCCACGTGCGCGTCGCCGCCCCCGCGTCCAACGGCGGCGCGGCGATGCTGCGGCGCGGCTTCTCGTACCACGACGGCTACCGCGACGACGGCGCGCCGGACGCTGGGCTGCTCTTCGTGGCCTGGCAGGCCGACCCGCTGAAGGGGTTCGTGCCGGTGCAGCGCAAGCTCGACCGGGGAGACGGCCTGTCCCGCTTCCTGCGGCACGAGGCCAGCGGGCTCTTCGCCGTCCCGGGCGGCGCGCGACCGGGCGAGTACGTCGGGCAGCGGCTGCTGGAGGCCTGAGGGCGTCTTCGGAGCCTGTGGAGCTCTGCCGAAGGCGCCGTGTCCGGGCGCGTGGCCCCGGTGCGCCGGCTTTCGCCCGGCGGCCGGACCGGTGCCGTGCGCGGCGGCACTTCCCGGCACCCAGGGCCGCTGGGGCCGCTGGGGCGTGGGGCCGCGGCACATCATCACCGCGGCCGGAGGGCGGGGCTGCCGGTGAGGAGTCCACTGCCGCGAGCGGACTGGCCGACTCGCGCCCTGGACGGGAGGCCCCGGGCACTCCCGCACCCCTCACAAGGGCTTCGGCGAGCACCAAGGTGGCACCGGGCGGCACCCTCCGGGTTATCCACCGCTGTCGACCAGGTTATCCACAGGCCCTCCCCGCCGGCTGGGGATAAGTCGACAGAACAAGTCGCCCAAGGAACCGCCAGATCGACAAATCGGCACACTCGCGCCAAGCGCTCCCACACACCCACAGGTCATCATTCGTCACCCCGATACCTTCGAACAACTCGATAGGGGGAAGACTTCTCACTCGAAAGTGAGGGTTAGGAGGGTTTGGAGCGGGAATCCACGGCCCCGCAACCACCCCTCGAAACGATCAGGCTCGTCCTCCACAGCCCTTCCACACCCGCTGTGGACAAGTGCGAGGAGAACCCCCCTCCCTGTGGATAACTATCTGCTCCGGACCTGCCCCAACTGCCTTTGTCCACAGGGCAGATGATCTCCCTGGAAGGGCGCGGGAATTCGGCCGACCGTAACCGGCCCGCCATTATCGGCCATACGGCATTCCCCACAGCCCCCTTTCGAAGCGGACATAGCACTAGATAAAGGACTTAACTTGTCGCGTCAGCACCCGGCGCACCGGTAGCCTGTTCCCGTGATTGACCTTCGTCTGCTTCGTGAGGACCCCGACCGTGTGCGCGCCTCCCAGCGCGCCCGTGGAGAGGACGTCGCGCTCGTCGACGCCCTGCTCTCCGCCGACGAGCGGCGCAGGTCGTCCAGTACCCGCTTCGACGAGCTCCGCGCGGAGCAGAAGGCGCTCGGCAAGCTGGTCGGCAAGGCCCAGGGCGAGGAGCGGGCCGAGCTGCTGAAGCGAGCCGAGCAGCTCAAGGCCGCCGTCAAGGCCGCCGACGCCGAGCAGCAGGAGGCCGCCGAGGAGGCGCAGCGCCTGCTGCTGCAGCTGGGCAACATCGTCCACCCGGACGTGCCGATCGGCGGCGAGGAGGACTTCGTCGTCCAGGAGGTCGTCGGCAGCCCGCGCGACTTCGCCGCCGAGGGCTTCGAGCCCAAGGACCACCTCGACCTCGGCGAACTGCTCGGCGCCATCGACGTCGACCGCGGCGCCAAGGTCTCCGGCTCGCGCTTCTACTACCTGACCGGCGTCGGCGCCCTGCTGGAGCTGGCCCTGGTCAACGCGGCCATCGCGCAGGCCACCGCGGCCGGCTTCACCCCCGTGCTGACCCCGACACTGGTCAAGCCGGAGGCCATGGCGGGCACCGGCTACCTCGGCCAGGTCGAGGACGACGTGTACTACCTGGAGAAGGACGGCCTGTACCTGGTCGGCACCTCCGAGGTCCCGCTCGCCGCGTACCACATGGACGAGATCATCGACGCGTCCAAGCTGCCGCTGCGCTACGCGGGCTTCTCGCCCTGCTACCGGCGCGAGGCGGGCTCGTACGGCAAGGACACCCGCGGCATCATCCGCGTCCACCAGTTCGACAAGGTGGAGATGTTCGTCTTCACCCGCCCCGAGGACGCCGAGGCCGAGCACGAGCGGCTGGTCGCATGGGAGAAGCAGTGGCTGTCCTCGCTCGAGCTGCCCTTCCGGGTGATCGAGCTGGCCTCGGGCGACCTGGGCTCCTCCGCGGCGCGCAAGTTCGACTGCGAGGCGTGGATCCCCACCCAGGGCAAGTACCGCGAGCTGACCTCGACCTCGAACACCACCGAGTTCCAGGCCCGCCGGCTGTCGGTGCGGCTGCGTGACGAGAACGGCACCCGCCCGCTCGCCACGCTCAACGGCACGCTGTGCGCCATCCCGCGCACCATCGTCGCCCTCCTGGAGAACCACCAGCAGGCCGACGGCTCCGTCCGCGTCCCCGAGGTGCTGCGCCCCTACCTGGGCGGCCGCGAGGTGCTGGAACCGGTCGCCAAGTGACCGCTCCCCTCCCCTACCGTCTGGTCGCGACGGATCTCGACGGCACGCTGCTCGGTCCCGACCACGCCGTCTCGGAACGTTCCCGCAAGGCGCTCGCCGCGGCCGCCGCGGCGGGCGCCGGGCACATCGTCGTCACCGGACGCCCGGTGGCCCGTACGGTGCACGTCCTGGACGCCCTCGGCTACGAGGGCCTGGCCGTCTGCATGCAGGGCGCGCAGGTCTACCACGCCGGCGAGCGCCGGCTGCTGACCTCGGTCACCCTGGACCGGCAGACCGCCCGGACGGCGCTGGCCAAGATCGAGGCCGAGACCGGCCGGCTGGCCGTGGCGGCGGCACTCGACGGCGTGGACGGCGACATCGTGCTCGGCCCCGGATACCGGCTGTTCGACTCCGAACTGCCCGTCGGCGGCACGGTGGACGACGTGGAGGGGCTGTGGGCTTCGCCCGTCAGCAAGCTCTACGTCCAGCACCCGCGGATGGGGGACGACGAACTCGCGCAGGCGGCGACCGCGGCCGCCGGAGGCCTGGTCAGCGCCGTGATGTCCGGCACGGGCATCGTGGAGCTGCTGCCGCTGGGCCTGTCCAAGGCCCGCGGGCTGTCGCTGGCCGCCCGCCGGCTGGGAGTGACCGCTGCGGAGACCATCGCCTTCGGCGACATGCCCAACGACCTTCCGATGTTCGCATGGGCGGGCCGCGGCGTCGCCATGGGCAACGCCCACCCCCTGCTGAAGGCCGCCGCCGACGAGGTCACGGCCTCCAACGGCGAGGACGGCATCGCCCTCGTCCTCGAACGGCTCTTCCCCGGCGCCTGAGCCCTGGGACGCATCCCGCCACACAGCGGATCGGGGGGGGGGGGGGGGGGGGGGGGGG
>NZ_JBYIQP010000085.1:0-28641 GCF_057707665.1 Actinacidiphila sp. bgisy167
ACCTTGCAACAGCCCTGGCTGTGCAACCGCCACTCTCGTCCGACGGGAGCACCACCGGAGTGCTTGCTTAAAATTCAGCAAAACCATAGCGTCGGTGACCACATAGATTGCCTACCGCAGTACGGTTGGGAAATCCGCCCCCAATGCTGGCTCCGCTACCGGTGCAGGAGGAAGCCCGCATGGTCGTTCGACTCGACGCCGCGTCGATGGCTCCCCGTGATCGTGCGGCGGCGATCCGGGAATTTTCCTGGTCCATCAACGGTCACGTCGAGGTGGACCTACCGCCGAATCCGCATCGCCAGCAGGCCTATGCGACCACCAACGCACTGGGATCGGTGAAAATCTCGGAGATCGGCTGGAACGTGGCCCGTCTCCTGTGCGCCCCTGACCCGTCGGACGAAAACGCGGTGCCGCACGTTCTCGTCAATCTCCAGCAGGCGGGGGTCTCCGATGTCCGCCAAGGGGGAAGGCGCGCACAGCGAAGGGCCGGGGATCTCACGGTGCTCGACAATATGCATCCCTATGAGGTGTCCTTCCACGGCTCAACGCATTCGGTTCTCGTGAGTGTTCCCACGCGTGTCCTCGGGCTGCGACCCTCCGTGCTCGACCAGATCACTGCCGTGCCACTCAGTTCGGAGCGCTCGGTCGTGGGTGCCACAGCAGCATTCTTCAGTCGACTGGCCCGTCAAGCCGAAGTCGGCGAAGCCGAGACCGACCTGCTCGCGCTGCCCGGTGTTGACCTGATCAGGGCCGTGGTCACCGTGGTCCTGGGCCGGGACGACCTGGCCAGAGCGCCTCTGAACAACACACTTCTCGTGCGCGTTCAGGAATACGTCCGCCTCCATCTGGCAGACCCCGACCTGACCGCCGACCGTATCGCCGCTGAGCACGACGTCTCCGTACGCTGGCTCTACCTGACCCTGTCCCGCGCGGGAATTTCTCTCGGTGAATGGATCAGGGCGCAACGCCTCGAAGAGTGCAGGAGAGAACTGGCCTCGCCAGTGCGTCAGTTCGTGACCATCGAGGCCATCGCCCACCGGTGGGGTTTCGCCAGCGCGGCCCACTTCAGCCGCGTTTTCAAGACGGCGTACGGCGTGAGCCCCCGCGAATTTCGGTCGGGGCAGAGTGCGATTTCATCGGAAGCAGCGCCTCCTCGGCCGAGATTGGGCGGACCCCCCTGACCGTTCGGGCCCGACTGGAAGGCGACATGGCAGCCGCCCTGTGCCCCGCTCGGGACCCTCGGGGCTGCACGTGCAGCACGCGGGGCAGACTGATCGGCCCTTGCCTACCAGCGAAACGACCTCGAAGCGGTCGAGGCCGCCTCTCCGCCCTCGAACGCCGCGTGTGGATCGCATCCTGCCTTGGCACCCCTCACCGGGTACGCCGTGCCGTTCCTCGCCTGACAATCCCGACGCCCCCCCGCACGGCCGCAACCGGCCGCGCGGGGGGCGTCTTTGGCGTCCTGGTGGTGGACGCCCGTACGCAACTGACATGTCCGACGAGTAGTGGGCGTTGCTTGAGCCGCTGATGTCCGAGGGGTTGGTCGGCCGGGGTCGGGACGGATCCGGAGAGCCGGTCGCCGGGCTGATGCGGCCGGGGCCGCGGCGTCCCCACCGCCACCGGACTTGTCATCACCGGCCGCCGCCGCATCCTTCGCCTCGCGGGGCACTGGCCATGCATCGAAGGGTCCGTCAGCTGACGAACCCCCATGCGCCGACCGTAGGTATGCCCGCTCTCGCCGGCTGCCTCTACGAGCGGCGCGCCGCCCTCCGTGGCGGGTGGGTCGAGGATTTTACCCGAACCATGATCTCGCTTGCGATAACTTTTACATGCGCATGCAAGAGTTATGAGCTAAACCTATCGGCCTGAGAACGGATGCGGCTGTGCTGTCGCATCCGGCGAGCCGCCTTTCATCAGAGGAACTGGATATGCGCATAGGCCTGGCCCTGCCGACCTTCGGCCCGGACGCAAACGCTGAAGGGATCGTCGCCGTCAGCCGCTCCGCCGAGGCGCTGGGATATGACTCCCTGTGGACGGGCGACCGCGTCCTGGCCCCCGAGACCCCCAGCGCCCCGTACCCGGCGGGCGACGGGGTGATGCCCAGGGTCTACGAGAACAGCCTCGACCCGCTGGTGTCCCTGACGCTCGCCGCCGCGCACACCGAGCGGGTCCGTCTCGGCACGAGCACACTCAATGGCCTGTGGCAGCCGCCTCTGATGCTGGCCCGTTCCCTGACCACCCTCGACGTCCTCAGCGGCGGACGCCTGGACGTCGGGCTGGGCCTGGGCTGGATGCCCGACGAGTACACCGCGGTGGGCGTGCCGTGGCAGGGCAGGGGACGGCGGCTGGACGAAACGCTGGACGTCCTGCAGGGCTACTGGGCGAACGACGTCTTCTCCCATCAGGGCCCGCTGTTCACCATCCCGGAGACCGTCGTCGGGCTCAAGCCCCACCAGCGTCCCGCCCCGCCGGTACTGCTCGCGGCGTTCACGCCGGCGGGTCTGCGCAGGATCGGCCGGCGGGCCGACGGCTGGCTGCCCGTCGCCATGCCGCTCCCGTACCTCACGGGCATGTGGGCGACCGTCCTGGCCGAGGCGGAGGACGCGGGGCGCGATCCTTCCGCCCTGCGCATGGTGGTGCGGGTCAACCCCGAGCTGACGGAGGAGAAGGCCGAGCCGGAGCAGGTCCCTCAGGCCGGGACGCTGGAGCAGTACATCGACTACGCCCGGGCGGCGGCTGAGGCGGGTGTGCACGAGCTGTTCATCGACTTCGGGCAGAGCCCCCTCGGCTCCGAGGAGCGCACCGATGTCACCGGCCGCTTCATCGAAGGCGTACGCGCGGGCTGACCCGGCCGTTCGGACCGCCTTCCGGGTGGCCGCCGGCGCCCCGCGCGTCGAGCAGCCTCCCGCCTGTCGGGATGGCGTCAAAACCCTCGACATCACTTTCGGAGGGCCGCTGACAAGCGGCCCTCCGGTAACCTCGGCAACACCGGATACCGCTTGTTCGTCAGTCCCGAGCCGAGCCGACGTTCAGGAGCCGCTTGAAGGCGCGGTCGACTGCTGACGCCAGAAGGTCGGGCGTTTTGAAGGCCTCGGTGTAGCCGGCGTTGTAGCACGCGGTCGAGATGTGTGCGGCCTGCAGGGCGATGAGTGGCTCGGCACCCTGCTCGATCAGTGCCGCCTCCAGCGCATCCGTGTACTCGCGTTCCTTGACCAGGCTGCAGGCCTGGAGCTGCGGCGTCTCTGCGATCAGCTGCTCGCGCATGGGGAAGCGCAAGGCCTGGATCGCCTTGGAGTCGGCGAGGACGAGGCAGGCGGAGTGTGCAGCTCGTAGCGCTTCGATCAGTGAATTCCCGAGCGGCGCCCTGGTGCGGGCCGCTCCCGCCACGGCTTTCGCGAGGAGGACATGCGAGGCGTCGTCGTCTGCGAAGAGCACGTTCGCCTTGTCCGGGAAATAGCGGAAGAACGTGCTCCGTGCCACGCCTGCCGCAGAGGTGATCTCCGCCACAGTCACGTCGTCGAATCCGCGTTCGGCGAAGAGTGTCGCGGCCGCTTGGACGATGCGCTCACGGGTGCGCTGCCGCTTGCTCCCCCGTTCGGGCTGTGTCACCTCGGTCATCTTTGCGACGGTACCAGCGGTCGTATGGTGGCCCCAAAATTTGACACTGCATTCATAAAAAATGAGACTCAGTCCGAGAAAATTGCGCCTCAGGAGATCGGCCTGAAGCGGGAGCATGCCCTATCGGTGAGTGTGCCCATGTGGAGAGGGGCGTTGATGGCTGAGCAGAAACTGGCGGGCAGGACAGCGTTGGTGACGGGCGGAAGCCGAGGCCTCGGTGCAGCCGCGGCACGTCGGCTTGCACGGGAAGGCGCGGACGTCGCCATCACCTACGTGCACGCGAAGGACAAGGCTGAGGCCGTGGTCGACGAGCTGAAGGGCCTCGGGGTGCGAGCGGCGGCCTTCCAGGCCGATCAGGGGAAGCCGGACGAGGTCATCGGCATGGTGGGCCGTGTCGCGGAACGGTTCGGCCGCATCGACATACTCGTCAACAATGCCGGTGTCTTCGTCACCGGCCCGATCGGCGCACTGTCGCTCGACGACATCACGCGCCAGTGGGCCGTCAACGTGCGAGGCATGGTGGCGGCCACGCTGGAGGCGATCAAGTACATGCCTGACGGCGGGCGCATCGTCAACCTGGGCTCCGTCAACGGGGAACGGAGCGCCGCCGCGGGTCTCGGCGACTATGCCGCGACGAAAGCCGCTGTGGCCGCCTACACGCGGTCGTGGGCCCACGATTTGGCACCCCGCAAGATCACTGTCAACACGGTCCTGCCTGGTCCCTCGGACACCGACATGGGCATCCCTCAGGAAAGCGACCTCGGCACGTTCGTCCTGGGACTCCTGCCGTATCACCGCTACGCCTCTCCGGACGAGGTGGCCGCGGTGATCGCCTTCCTGGCCGGCCCCGACGCCTCCTACACGACAGGCGGAGAAATCCGCGTGGACGGCGGCTGGAACGCCTGATCGTCACCCAGGACGCGGGCGCTCTCCGCTGTTGGGCGTGATGAGGTCGAGCGCGTGTGGGGGGTGTGACCGTAGTGATCAAGCGTGCCGCCCTGCTTGCCCCTGGCCCGAGGTGGGCCGGCCCACTCGCGAGTTCGCGGAGGGTGGCCATCGGTGGCGCGTCTTTGGTGTGGGTCCTTGAGGCGTCCCGGGCGTCCGGTGACCCAGGCACGGTGATGCCTGTGGGCCGGTTTCGATGCTGACCTCACCGGCGCGTAGGCACCGGCAGCAGCGTCGGACGGTTGCGGGGCTTGGCCGGTACGGGGAAGCGCCCTCGACTGACGGATGCCGCCTGTAGCAGGGATCTCGTAGCGGTCGTCCCTCCCCCACGATGAAGCCGGCGTGGTCGTGCCGGGTGTGGAGCGTCTCTTCGAGGCGGAGGGTCCACGCAGGCACGTAAAACTTTTGATTCAATCGCTTTTCGATCTGCGTTGGGTGAGGGCGGTCGCAGCGACAGTCGCCTATCGTGTACGTGGAAATTACTTCTGACGAGTACATGGGAAGGGGTGGGCGAAGTATGGCGACGGATCAGCCGATTTCCGCTCCGGTGCTGGCGGCCTACAGTTACTGCGAGGCGGTCACCGGACACGAGGCTCGGAATTTCTCATACGGCATCAGGCTGCTGCCTCAAGATAAACGGCGTGCCATGGCCGCACTGTATGCTTTCTCCCGGCGGGTGGACGACATTGGTGACGGTTCCCTTGAGCGGGAGACGAAGGAATCACGGCTGGAGGCGGCACGCGCTGTCGTCAAGCGGGTCCAGGCCGGGGGTGTGGAGGAGCTCGACGCCAATCCGATAGCGGTGGCGCTCGCCGATGCCGCGCGGCGCTTCCCGATTCCTCTCAGCGGTCTCGAAGAATTGATCGACGGCGTACTCATGGATGTCCGGGGTGTCACTTACGAGACCTGGGACGACCTCAAGCTCTACTGCCAACGCGTCGCGGGAGTCGTGGGGCGTCTCTCGCTCGGTATATTCGGAACCGTACCCGGCGCACCCGGCTCGGAACGCGCAGTCGAGTACGCCGACACCTTGGGACTTGCGCTTCAGCTGACGAACGTCCTCCGAGACGTGCGCGAAGACGCGGGTGTGGGACGTACGTACCTGCCTGCTGAGGACCTGCGGAAATTCGGATGCGAAGCGGGTTTCCGCAGTTCCGAACTGCCTCACGATGCTGACTTCGCAGGGCTCGTCCGCTTCGAAGCCCGCCGAGCGCGTGCCCTGTACGAGGAGGGTTTTCGTCTTCTGCCCATGCTCGACCGGCGTAGCGGGGCGTGCGTGGCTGCCATGGCGGGCATTTATCGGCGGCTTCTGACCCGCTTCGAGCGCGAACCCGAGGCAGTGTTGGGCGGCCGGGTCTCACTGGCAGCCCATGAGAAGGTCTTCATCGCCGTCCGGGGCCTTTCAGGTGTCGATGCGCGCAGTACGCGTCGGCAGAAAGCCGGAACGCCCGTTTGATGCGCTGAGGTTTCGTGGACCGGTGAGCGGTGCCCCTGTGCGGGGTACCGGAGCTCGCTCAAGAACGGCTTGTACGGCGGCGGTCATACGTCGCCCGATGGAAGGACGCGACGTGGTCTCGGGTGGAAGAAAACTGGCTGGCGGCCTGGCGGTGCTGGTGGCGCTGTTCGGGCTGGGGGCGGTCGCGAAGACGGCCGCGTTGACACGGTGGGACATAGCCTTCGACGAGGAACTCGCTGAACGGCGCAATAGCGCATTGACATGGCTCGCCAAAGCAGCGACGGACGTGTCGCAGACTTCGGTCGGGGTGGCGCTCGCACTGCTGATTCCCCTGGTGCTGTGGGTACTGCGTCGGCGGCGCGACGCGGTGCGGGTGCTGCTCGCCTTCGCCGGCGCGCTGACCCTGACTCTCGTGGCGAAGGTGACGGTGGGCGAGCACCGGCCACCGGCCCGGTTGTGGATCGAAGCTCCGGACAACGCGGACAGCTTCCCCAGCGGGCACACGACGATCGCCGCGGCCCTCGCGCTCGCCCTGATCCTCGTGGTGCGCGGGCGTGCCCGAGCACTTGTGGCGGTACTCGGGGTGCTGCTGACGGCCGGGGTGGCGTTTGCCCGGATGTACCTGGGGGTGCACTACCTCCCCGACGTCGCAGGCGGGGTACTGAGCGCGGTATCCGCGCTGTTGCTGACCCTGGGCGTACTGGAACTACGGCCCGGCAAGGCCCGGGAGGCGGCTGCCGCTTCCTCGTGACTCTCGCCTGGGCTGTCCGCGCAGTCGGGGGGCTCACGGGGCAGCGGCCCTCCGGTCTCCTGGAGCCGCCGCCGTGAACCGTGTGCCACCAGCACGAGCCCAGCGCCGGGCGGGCCGACCGCGCCGCCGACGCATCGCTCGCGGGAGCGACGATCGCGTCCACTCTCGACGAGACGCTCGCCCTCTCCGGACGGGAACGCCCCGAGTTGCTGGCTTCAGGCAGGTCTATCGGGCGGTCGCGGAGGACTGAGCGGAGACCGAGACCGAACCGGGCCGCCCGGCGCCGCCCGGCTGGGGGCCTCGGCGGGGCCCCCGTGCCGCCCCTGGCCCGCCGGCCACAGGCGCGGCCGACGGCGCGCGGCGAGGTCCTCGCTCCAGCCGGTCAGCACGACGGCCGCGCCGATGAGCGGCCAGACGGCGAGGAACTGGAACCAGGTCGCATCCAGCGGGAGGTGGGCCTCGAAGAAGGGCACGTCCCACATCAGGTCGATCAGCGGGACGCTGGCGAGGAGCGCGACCTCGTGCCACAGGTAGACGGTGACGGCACGGGCGTTGAGCAGCCCCACCGCCGCGTTGGCGCCGGGCGCCCGCCGCATCCGGCGCGGTCGGAAGCGCAGCAGCAGGAGGACGAAACCGGCCGACCACAGGGCCTGGGCCAGCGGGATCTCGCCGAGGTCGATGCCCTCCTCGGTGGGGTGGGTGTACGCGAACCAGCCGCCCGCGGCGAGGCAGAGCGCAGCCGCGGCGACCACTGTGCGGGCCCGCAGGGCGTCCAGCAGGCCGTCGCGGTGCGCGAAGCCGAGCAGCCAGCACGCCGCGAAGGTGACGAGGTCGACCATCGGCGTGAGGGCCGGCTCGGTGAGCGGCAGCCGGTCGTACTGGGCGAGGAGGACCAGCGCGCCGCACGCCGCCAGGCAGGACCGCGGTGCCGCCCGGAAGGCCCTCAGCAGCCAGGGGGAGAGCAGCACCAGCCACAGATAGGTGCGGATGTACCAGAGCGGGGCGATGATCTGCTCGGCCCAGGCGGCGCCGGGCGGGTCGGCCAGCGGCAGGATCCACAGCGGCATCCGGAGCCACGAGTGCGGGCGCCAGCCGTGGAGCAGCATCGAGGCGGTCACGGCCGCGGCGAACAGCCAGAAGGGCGCCAGCAGCCGCCGCAGCCGGCCGCGGAGCACGGACGGCGCGGGCCGGCGCAGGGAGTGCGCCACCAGGGACCCGGCCAGGGCGAACATGATGCCGATGGAAGGGAAGAGCAGGGTCAGCCAGGCCCAGCCGAAGGTGTGGTAGGCGACCACCCGCACCAGGGCGAGGGCGCGCAGCAGGTCGAGGTAGCCGTCCCGGCCGCCGCTCCCGCCCCCGCTGACGGAGGCGGCGGCGGGGTTCCGCGGACCCGGTACGCGCGTTCCGGCGCCGTGCGCGGACCGGGGCGGGGCCGCGGAGTCGCGGCGGCCCGCGCCCTCGCGCGTTCCGGCCTCGCGTGCCTCGGGCATGGGTCGCCTCCTCGGGTGGGTACGGGTGTTCAGACGCGGCCCGCGGCACTGCCGCTGCGGCTGCCCACGGCCGGTGCACCGACCTCGCCGGTGCGCCGCAGTTTGTGCCAGCCCAGCCGGCCGCCGCCCGCGGCCGTCACGCACGACTGCAGCAGCACCAGATACATCAACTGCCGGTACAGCACCTGCTGGAGCGGCAGCGGCCACAGGTCCCGCAGCGGCTCGCCGTCCAGCCGGAAGGCGTAGGCCGCGCACGCGGCCTGCACGGCGAGCACCCCCGCCCACGCGAACGCGGTGCGCCAGGGGTCCAGGAAGAGCAGCCCGTAGACCGCGAACACGTCGATGAGCGGCGCCAGCAGGGGCGCGAGCACCTGGAAGAGGACGACCAGCGGCAGCCCGACCCGGCCGAAGCGGCCGGAGTGCCCGCGGTCCAGGACGGCGCCGCGGTGCTTCCACATCGCCTGCATGGTGCCGTAGCTCCAGCGGTACCGCTGCTTCCACAGCTGGCGCACGGAGGACGGCGCCTCGGTCCAGGCGCGGGCGCGCTCGGCGTAGACCACATGCCACCCGGCCCGGTGCAGGGCCATCGTGACGTCCGTGTCCTCGGCGTGGGTGTCGTCGCTCATGCCGCCCACGTCGCGCAGCGCGTCCCGCCGGAAGGCGCCGCAGGCGCCGGGGATGGTGGGCATGCAGCGCAGCACGTCGTACATGCGGCGGTCGAGGTTGAAGCCCATCACGTACTCGATGTGCTGCCAGCGGCCGATCATGCGGCCGCGGTTGCCGACCTTGGCGTTGCCCGCGACCGCGCCGACCCGCGGGTCGGCGAAGGGCTGCACGAGTTCGCGCACGGTGCCCGGCTCGAAGACCGTGTCCCCGTCCATCATCACGATCAGGTCGTGCCGGGCGTGCGCCACACCGTTGTCGAGGGCCGCGCTCTTGCCCCTGTTGGGCTGCCGCACGAGGGTGACGCCGGGCAGGTCCAGGGCCTCGACCAGGTCGGCGGTGCCGTCGCTCGAGCCGTCGTCGACGACCACGATCTCCACGGGGTGGTCGCTCGCGGCGAGGGAGCGCACGGTGTGGGCGATGCACTCCTTCTCGTTGTACGCGGGCACGATGACGCTCACCGGCTCGGTGACCGCGGGCCCCCAGGTGAAGCCGGGCGCCCGGCGCTGCCGCGCGTGCCGGCGCGCCAGGACCAGCATGGCGGCGAACCGGGCCAGCACGAGCAGGCCGACCCCGGCGAGGAGGACGGCGAGTGCCGGGACCGCGGCCTCGGAGACCTCCACCGCGGCGACGAAGACCCGGCCCTTCCACAGCTCCGCCCCGCCGACCCTGGTGTGGGTGGAGCTGGCGCCCACCGCACCGCCCACCGTGTCGAAGCGGTAGCCGCGCTCCTTGAGCAGCGGGATCAGCCGGTCCAGGGCCGCCACGGTCTGCGAGCGGTCGCCGCCGGAGTCGTGCAGGAGGACGATCGCGCCCCGGCCCGCCTTCGCCGGTAAGGACGCGTCGACGATGGCGGGGACGCCCGGCCGCCGCCAGTCCTCGGCGTCGCGGTCGATGAAGGCGGTCACGTATCCCTGCCCGCCGACGCGCTGGACGACCGGCCAGGACAGGTCGTCCAGCGCGTCGGCGGTCGAGGAGTACGGCGGGCGGAACAGAGAGGTGTGGATGCCGGCGGCCCCCGCGAGCGCCAGCTGGGTCTGGGACAGTTCCCGGTCGATCCGCTCCGGCGACTGGTACACCAGGTCGGGGTGGGAGAAGGTGTGCACCCCGATCTCATGGCCCTCGGCGACCATCCGCCGGATCAGCCCCGGGTGCCGGGCGGCCATGCCCCCGGTCACGAAGAAGGTGGCGCGCACATGGTGCCGCCCGAGTGCGTCGAGCACCTTCGGCGTCCACACGGGGTCGGGCCCGTCGTCGAAGGTGAGGGCGACGGTGCGGTCCGGGGTGCGGTACGAGCGTGGCCGCTCGCCGGTGGCGTCGACCACCGGGCCGCCCTCGAGCACCGCCCGCGGCACCTTCTGCGCCGCGACCGGGGGGTGCACCCGGTGGTCGGCCTCGAAGTCGCCGCGTACGTAGCCGCCGAGCAGCAGCACGCACCCGAGCATCACGAGGACGAGCAGGGGGACGACCAGGCGGGGGCGCAGCGCGGTCACCGCCCGCCCTGCGGCTGCTGGTCGACGGGGGCGTCCGAGGACTCCGGCGCGGGGGACGGGGAACCGCCGGGCTGCGCCGGCGGGGAGCCGGACGGTGTGGGTCCGGGCGTGGTCGCGTCGGCGGTCGGGGTCGGGGTCGGGGTCGGAGCCGGTGTCGCGGCGGCGGTCGCGGTCGCCCGCGGGGCGTCGGGGGCGCCGCCGTCCTCGGCCGGGCGCTGGGCCGGGGAGGCGCTGGGGCGCGGGGAGGGCGCGAGGCCGGTGCTGCCGGAGGGGGTCGGCGCGGCGACGGCCCCCGCCTCACGCGAGTCCCCGGTCACGGGGGGTGCGGCCTGCTCGGCCGGTTCGTCGAGTTCCCCCGTGCCCGCGGAGCCCGCGTCGTCCGGAGCTGTGCTCGGCACCCCGGGCAGCGGCAGCAGCGTCTTCGGCGCGATCGGCGTCGTGCCGGAGACGCTGAGCGCCAGCGCCGCCGTGTAGACGGAGCATGCGGCGCCCACCAGCCAGCCGGCCCTGCGTACGGCGCGGGCCCGCCTTCCGCTGGAGTCGACGAACACGGGGCCGGGCAGCGCCGGCGCCCCGGTCTTCGGCTCCGGGGTCCCGGCATCGGACCCCGCTTCCTCTGCGGGCGCTTGTGACCATACGTCGTGGTGGTGCGTGGAGAGCATGCCGCAACGTAACGCGACAGGAGCAGTCCTATGGGACGTATTTCGGACTTGACCATTTCCGGGTTTACATGGTCGAATCCGGCCGCACCTGTGGGGTGGCCGAGGCCCGTGCCGTGCTCCCGGGCAGCACTCCAGGGCCGTCCCCTCAGCCGCGGCCGATGTACGGCATCGTCGTCGCCATCACCGTCACGAACTGCACATTCGCCTCCAGCGGCAGCGAGGCCATGTGGGCGACGGTGCGGGCCGCGTCGGCGACGTCCATCCGTGGTTCGGTCGTCAGCCGGCCGTCCGCCTGCAGGGTCCCGGCCGCCATCCGCTCCGTCATCTCCGTGGCCGCGTTGCCGATGTCGATCTGGCCGCAGGCGATCCGGTACGGACGGCCGTCCAGCGACAGGGACTTGGTCAGCCCGGTGACGGCGTGCTTGGTCGCCGTGTACGGCGCGCTCAGCGGCCGCGGCGCGTGCGCGGAGACCGACCCGTTGTTGATGATCCGTCCGCCCTGCGGACGCTGGGCGCGCATCGCCCGGAAGGCGGCCTGCGCGCACAGGAACGCCCCGGTGAGGTTGACGTCGACGACGGCACGCCACTGCTCGTACGTCAACTCGTCCAGGGGAACGGCCGGAGCGCCCGTCCCCGCGTTGTTGAACAGCAGGTCGACGCGCCCGAAGCGGCCGGTCACGGAGGCGAACAGCGCGTCCACCGACAGCGGGCGGGTGACGTCCGTCGGGATGACCGCCACCGCCTCGTGCGGCAGTCCCTCGGCGGTGGCGCGCAGCGCCTCCTCCCGCCGGCCGGCCAGGGCCACGGCCCAGCCCTGGGCCACCAGTTCGCGCGCCACGGCCCGCCCGACGCCGCTCCCCGCCCCGGTGACCACCGCGACCCGGAGCGCCGCGTCCGTTCCCTTTCCCGCCATCTCAGTCATGGCTCCGCAGGGTATGCGGTGTCAGGATGAAACCATGCCACCCTACGCCGAGCCCCTGTCGCACAAGGAGATCGAGGACCGCCTCGCCGAGCTGCCCGGCTGGTCCCTCACCGAGGAGGGCGCGAGCCTGCGGCGCACCTACCGGCTGCCGCACATCCCGGCGGCGGTCTTCGTGGTGCACATCGCGCAGATCCAGGACGAGCTGAACCACCACAGCGACCTGCTGCTGGGGTATCAGACGGTGGTCGTCACCGTCACCACGCACGCGGCGGGCGGCCGGCTCACGGAACGGGACTTCGGCCTGGCCCGCCGCATCGAGGACATCGCCCCGGCTCACGGGGCCGCGTAGCGCCGCCGCGTGCGGGCGGGAACGGGTGCGGGCGCGTCGCCGGGTGCGGGGCGCTGCTCCGGGGGCAGGGCGTGCGCGACGTGTCACCGCCGCCCCGCCCCCTCCGCCGCGCCCGCCGCCGTGCGAGTCCCCCGGAGGCGTGACCGGCGCGGTCCGCTGTCACCGATCGGGGTGATCTTGGTGAAGGCGTGCCGCCCGCCCCGCCGCTTCGGGGGTGGCTCCCCGAACGGAGGTCTTCGTGTCGCGGGGCTGGAGCGCGGCGGTTAGGGTGGCCGTTCCAGGTCGCGGAACTGACGTGGTGTCAACAGCGCGACGAGCGCGCGATGGGCCGAACGGGGTGTTCCGCGGGCTGGTGGGCGCGTCCTCCGAATGTCGTGCACGCGTCAACATATGCTCCCCCTGGCCACTCAACCGGGGCCACGCAACCCGCCGCCAGGGAGGGACACGTGACGCATCCTCGGGCCCACGGCCGCCACGACCGCGCGCTGCGCACCGCCGCCGCGCACTTCGACCGCCGGCGCTTCCTGACCCTCACGGGGGCCGCCGCGGCCCTCGCGTTCAGCACGAACATGCCGGTGGCGGGAGCCGCCCAGAAGCCCGAGGCGTTGCCCGGCATGATCGCCGAGTACCCGTTCACCCTGGGCGTCGCGTCGGGTGACCCCACACCCTCGGGGGTCGTGCTGTGGACCCGGCTCGCGCCGCGCCCGTACGAGCCGGCGCCGGGCAACGGACTGCCCGACGCCCGCGTGCTCGTCCTGTGGGAGATCGCCCGGGACGAGCGGTTCCTGCAACTCGTCCGCATCGGCGCCACCTGGGCGCACCCGGAGTTCAACCACACCGTGCACGTCGACGCCCAGGGCCTCGAACCGGACCGGGTCTACTACTACCGCTTCCGCACGGGCCCCTGGATCAGCCCCCCGGGGCGGACCCGCACCGCCCCCGAGCAGGGCGCCCTCCCGAACGAGATGCGGCTGGCCGCGGTGAGCTGCCAGGCCTACCACGACGGCTACTTCACCGCGCTCGGCCACCTCGCCCACGAGGACGTCGACGCCGTCTTCCATCTGGGCGACTACCTCTACGAGTACGCCGTCAGCCCCACCGGCGGAGCCCGCGCGTACACCGACCGCACCCTGCCGTCCTGGTTCAACAAGGAGACGGTCACGCTGGAGGACTACCGCCTGCGCTACGCCCTCTACCGGTCCGATCCCGACCTGCAGGCCGCGCACGCCGCCTTCCCCTGGTTCGTCACCTGGGACGACCACGAGACCGAGAACAACTACGCGGGCGCCTCCGACGAGAACGGCAGCCCGGCGGACGGGTTCCTGCTCCGCCGGGCGGCCGCCTACCGCGCCTACTGGGAGAACCAGCCGCTGCGCCTCCCGCAGCTCCCGCAGGGCCCGGACATGACCCTCTACCGGCGCTTCCACTACGGACGGCTGGCGCAGTTCGACATCCTCGACACCCGCCAGTACCGCACCGACCAGGCGCACCGGGGCCGCTGGCACGTCCCGGGACCGGAGGTGCGGGACCCGGCGCACACCATGCTGGGGGCGACCCAGGAGCGCTGGCTGCTGGACGGCTTCCGCGGCTCGCGCGCGACGTGGAACGTGGTCCCGCAGCAGGTCGTGCTCTCCCGGCGGCGGAACACCGCCACCGCCGCGTCCCCGCTCAGCATGGACGCCTGGGACGGCTACCCGGACTGCCGGGAGCGCGTGCTGGCCGGGGCGAGCGCCGCCGGCGTCCGGAACCTGATGGTGCTCACCGGCGACGTGCACGTCCACAACGCGATGGACATCAAGGCGGACTGGGACGAGCCCACCTCGCGCACCATCGGCACCGAGCTGGTCACCAGCTCGCTCACCAGCGGCCGCAACGGCTCCCCGCGCCCGCGCAACTGGCAGGCGCTCATGGACGCCAACCCGCACCTGCGGTTCTACGACGGCCGGCGCGGCTATGTGACCGTCCGGCTGGACTCCGAGGAGGCGCGGGCCGACTTCAAGACCGTCGACTCCGTGACCGCCCCGGGCGCCGCCCTGGCCACCGCCGCGTCCTTCGTGACCGTGGCCGGGGACCCCGGACTGCGGGCGGTCTGACGGGGCTCAGCCCTCGCCGGGGTAGCGGACGCCGATGCGGTCCCGGACGGTGTCGAGCGTCCGCATCACGGCGAGGCTGCCCTCCAGCGGCACCAGCGGGGACTCGCGCTCGCCCGCGCGCAGGCAGCGCATGACCTCCGCCGCCTCGTGCTGCAGCCCGCGCAGGCCGTCGTCGGGGGCGCCGAACTCCTCCGGCTCGCGACCGTCGCGGTGCAGCACGAAGCGGTCCGGGTGGAAGAAGCCGCGGGGCACCTCGATCCGTCCCGCGGAACCGGTGACCACCGCGGTCTGCGCGGTGTCGGCGGTGAGGGAGCAGCTGAGCACCGCCATGGCGCCGCTGTCGTAGCCGAGCAGCATGCCGGTGTTGTCGTCCACGCCGTCCTCGGTCAGGTGCGCCCAGGCCTGGACCTCGTCGGGCTCGCCGAGCAGCAGGTGGGCGAAGGAGACCGGGTAGACGCCCAGGTCCAGCAGGGCGCCGCCGCCGAGCGCCGGGTCGAGCAGCCGGTGGCCGGGCTCGAAGGGGCCGGGCAGGCCGAAGTCCGCGTGCACGCTGCGGACCTCGCCGACCGCCCCGTCCGCCACGAGTTCGGTCAGCCGCCGCACCACGGGGTTGCAGTAGGTCCACATCGCCTCCATCAGGAAGCGCCCGCGGGCCTGGGCGAGGTCGGCCAGTTCGCGCGCCTCGACCGCGTTGACGGTGAAGGGCTTCTCGCACAGCACCGCCCGCCCGGCGCGCAGGCACAGCCCGGCCGCGACGCGGTGCGCCGAGTGCGGGGTGGCGACGTACACCACGTCCACCCCCTCGTCGTCGGCGAGTTCGGTCCAGCTGCCGTACGCCCGCGGGATGCCGAAGCGGTCCGCGAATGCCTGCGCGGAGTCGAGCCGGCGTGAGCCGACCGCGACGATCTCGGCGTCGTCCTTCAGCTCGCGCAGGTCCTCCGCGAACGACGCGGCGATGCCGCCGGTAGCCAGGATGCCCCAGCGCACTTTCCTACCGGAATCGATCGATTCCGTCATGAATCTGCCCCCACCTGGCCTCGACCACCTTGTGATTGCTGAGAGCATAGAGAACGATTCGAACACCACGGAGAGAGACCCCATGCCGCAAGCCGGCGCGACCCCGCCCGACCAGATATCCACACCGGGGCCGTCAACCCCGGTACGACGCGCCGGAGAGATCCCAGGAGCCCGCACCAGCGTGATGGTGACGTTCCTCCTCGGCGCCCTCAGCGCGCTCCCCGCACTCTCCATGGACATGTACCTGCCGGCACTGCCGCGGGTCGGCGAGGATCTGCGCAGCCCTGCCGTCACGGTGCAGCTCACCCTCACCGCGTGCCTTCTCGGACTCGCCCTCGGTCAGTTGGTCGTCGGCCCGATGAGCGACCGCTGGGGCCGCCGCCGTCCGCTGCTGGCGGGGATGGTGCTCTACGTCCTGGCCACCGCCGTGTGCGCCTTCGCGCCCACCACGGAACTGCTGATCGGCTTCCGGCTGCTGCAGGGGCTCAGCGGCGCGGCCGGCATCGTGATCGCCCGCGCGATCGTCCGCGACCTGTACGACGGCGTCGCGATGGCCCGCTTCTTCTCCACCCTGATGCTGATCTCCGGGGTCGCGCCCATCGTCGCACCGCTGATCGGCGGGCAGGTGCTGCGGATCACCGACTGGCGTGGGGTCTTCGTCGTGCTGACGGTGGTGGGCCTGCTCCTCACCGTCGTGGTGTGGCGCGGGCTGCCGGAGACGCTGGCCCCCGCGGAACGGCACGTCGGCGGGCTCGGCGCCACTCTGCGGGCGATGCGCGGGCTGCTCGCCGACCGCGCCTTCACCGGCTACATGCTGACCGGCGGCTTCGCCTTCGCCGCTCTGTTCGCCTACGTCTCGGCGTCCTCGTTCGTGATCCAGGAGATCTACGGGGCCTCGCCGCAGACCTACAGCCTGCTCTTCGGTCTGAACTCCGTGGGCCTGGTGGCGCTCGGCCAGGTCAACGGCAAGATCCTGGTCGGCCGGGTCAGCATGGACAAGGTGACGGGGGTGGGACTGGCGGTGATCACGGTCGCCTCGGCCGTGCTGGTGGCGCTGACCTCGGGGTGGCTCGGGCCGGTGGGGCTGCTTCCGGTCGCCGCGAGCCTCTTCGTGCTCATGGCGGCGATGAGCCTGGTGCTGCCCAACACCAACACGCTCGCCCTGATGCGCACCCGGCACGCCGCGGGTTCCGCCTCCGCGCTGCTCGGCACGAGCTCCTTCCTGGTGGGCGCGATCGCCCCGCCGCTCGTCGGGATCGCGGGGGAGCACACGGCGGTGCCGATGGCCGTGGTGCAGCTGTGCGGCGCCGTCGCGGCCGTGGTCTGCTTCGTCGGGCTGTGCCGACCCCGGCGGCGTACTGTGGATGCACGGTGATTCGTCCCGCCCGTCGCCACGCCAGTCAGGAGGCAGGGATGTCCGAGCCGATCGACGAGAGCAAGTGGGCCTTCAAGACCGCAGACAGCTGCCTGCACACCGGGTCCGAACATCAGATCGATCCGGAGGACCTGGTGATGGCCTCCGGCCGCGAGCCCACACCCGCCCTCATCGAGAAGGCCCGCAAACTGCTGGAGGAGCATGGCCCCGCGGCTGTCGAGAGGTACCTCCCGTGACGCGGAGCTGCGCGGCGACGAGCTGAACCGGCTCGTCGCGGACATCACCCCCTTTCTGGAGCCCGCACCGCCCACCGGGCACCCCTGGTGCGCGGGGGCGGTGGTCCTCGCGGGCCGGGGCGGCACGGTCGCCCTCCACGAGGCCCTGGGCTGGGCGGTCCGCTACGCCTCCTACGACGAGGACGCCGACCGCGGCGTGGAGCTGCCACGCGAGCGGTGGGTCCCGATGCGTCCCGACACCGTCTTCGACCTCGCCTCGCTCACCAAGCTCTGCACGGCCGTCGTCGCGGTGGGCAGGCTCGAACTCGGCCGGGAGGTGGCGGCCTACGTGCCCGAGTTCGCCGCGGCCGGCAAACAGCGCATCACCGTGGGGCAACTGCTCGACCACACCTCCGGGCTCCGTCCCGAGCTGCCCTTCCACGAGCACCCCGACGGGGAGGCCCGGGCGAAGCTGCTCTGGGAGGAGGCCCCGGTCGCGGCGCCGGGCACCGAGCGGATCTACTCCGACCTGAATCTCATCGCGCTCCAGCACGTCCTGGAGCGGACCACCGGCGAGGCCCTCGACGCCCTGGTGCGGGAGGACGTCACCGAGCCGTTCGGGATGTACGACACCCGCTACAACCCGCCCGCCTCCTGGATCCCGCGGATCGCCGCGACCGAGGACCAGCGCAGGCCCTGGGGACGGCTCGACCGCGGCCCGCTGCACGGGACCGTCCACGACGAGAACGCCCACGTCATGGGTGGGGTCGCCGGCCACGCCGGACTGTTCTCCACCGCGTGGGACCTGGCCCTCTTCTGCCGTGCGCTGCTGGACCGCGGCGGCCCCTACCCCGGCTTCGAGGTGGACCGGCCGTACTTCATGGGCGCCCTCGCCGGGCGCGGAGCGGCCGGCCACACCGGGTTCACCGGCACCAGCCTGGTGATCGACCCCGCCACCGACGGGTTCCTGGTGCTGCTCGCCAACTCCGTGCACCCGTGCCGCAGGTGGCGCGACGGGAGTGCGCCCAGGGCGGCGGCCGGCACCCGGTTCGCGCGGGCGCTCGGCGTGGCGTGACCCGCGCCGCTCCTGCCGTCGCCGCCCTGGCCGTTCCGGACGCCGTCGTCACCTACCCAGGGGCGGACGGCCGCCCGGGTCCGTGAAAGATCCGCACCCGGGCGCGTGGAAACAGACGTCCGAAAGGTGCTTCATGCCGTTCATCGGGTAGTTTGGCAGCTGACGTGGGGTAGGCATCCGCCCGGCAGCCGCGTCGGCCGGCTGGCCCCCACGGCGGAACGGAGGCGCAGCAGGCCATGGTCCCCGAGGACAGGACGCGCCCGCTCCCGGCACCGGCCGGGGGGTGGTGAGGACATGCCGCCGGAGCTCGCCGGCCTTGTCGCCGCACACCCCGGTGCGGCGCTGCTGGACTCCCCGCTGAGGCAGGTGGTGCGCGACACGGGCGCCACCATGGGCCTGGTCTACCTGATGGCGCCCGAGCAGGACCTGCTGAGGCTGGCCGCGGTCGTCGGCGTCTCCCGCAAGATCGACGCCATATGGGGGCGCGTGGTCCCCGGCGCCTCCCACCCCGTCGCCGACGCGGTCCGCGAACGGCGCATGGTGCTGCTGGGCGGCCACGAGGACATCGCCCGGTCCTATCCCCGGCTCGCCCTGGTCCTGCCGTACGACTTCCCGCTCGCCGCGGCCCCCGTCACCAGCGGCCCCACCGCCTGGGGCGCGCTGTGCCTGGTGTGGCCGGGCGGGCATCCGGGGCGCCTTTCCCGGCGGACCCGCGAGGCCTACCGGGGGGCCTGCGACCGCATGGGACGGCTGCTGCGCAGGGCCGCCGAGGACGGCAGGCCGGTGCTGCCCCCCGAGGAGCCGCGGGTCCTGCCCGCGCTGCGCGCCCGCGCCCACGGCCCCGAAGAGGCGGCGGCCGCCGCCGACCTCGCCGAACGGTTCCCGGAAGGCTTCTTCGCCCTGGATCTGGAGGGCAGGATCACCTTCGTCACGCGGTCGGCGGCCGCCCTGCTCGGCGCGGAGGTGCCCGACCTGCTGGGCGCCGAGCCCTGGGAGCTGCTGCCCTGGCTGGACGACCCCGTCCTCGAGGACCGCTTCCGCAGCGCGATGATCAGCCGCCGCCCCTCCACGGCCACGGCGCTGCGCCCACCGGACCGGTGGCTCACCTTCGAGCTCCACCCGGACGGCACCGGTGTGAGCGTCCGGGTCACCCCCGCCCCCGCGCCCGAGGCCGCGGACACCCCCGCGGAGCAACTGCCCGCAGGACCGACTCCGGATCGGGCCATCGCCCTCTACCACCTGCTGCACATGGCGGCCACACTCACCGAGGCCGTCGGCACCCAGGACGTCATCGACCTGGTCGTCGAGCAGATGCTGTCGGTCTTCGGCGTGCAGGCCGTGGCGCTGCTGACGGCCGAGGAGGGGCGGCTGCGGGTCATCGGGCACCGGGGCTACCACGAGGAGTTCATGGAGTCCGTCGACACCCTGCCGGTGGATGTCGACAACCCGGCCGTGCGCGTCCTTAAGACGGGCGTCCCGAGCTTCTTCGCCAACGTCGACGAAATGCTGCGCATCTACCCGGACACGGTCGTCCGGGACCGCAAGGCCGCCTGGGCGTTCCTGCCCCTGATCACCTCGGGCCGGCCGGTCGGCTCCATGGCCCTCGCCTACGACCGCCCGCACCCCTTCTCCTCCGGCGAGCGCAGCGTCCTCCTCTCGATCGCCGGCCTGGCCGCGCAGGCACTGGACCGGGCGCGCCTGTACGACGCCGAGCACGACATCGCCATCAGCCTGCAGGCGCGGCTGCTGCCCCGGGTCCTGCCCGACGTCCCCGGCCTCGAGGTGGCCGCCCGCTACCTGCCGGCCACCCGGGGCATCGACATCGGCGGCGACTTCTACGACGTGATCCGCCTCGACACGACCACCTGCGGGGTGGCCATCGGCGACGTGCAGGGCCACAACGTGAACGCCGCCGCGCTCATGGGGGAGGTCCGCACGGCCGTCCGCGCCACCGCCGGGGCCTCCCCGAGCGAGGTGCTCACCCGGTCCAACCGGCTGCTCGTCGACCTCGACCCGGGTCTGCTCGCCAGCTGCCTCTACGCCCAAGTGGACCTGGAAGGGCACACCGCCTGCATCGCCACCGCCGGGCACCCGCCGCCGATCCTGCGGCATCCGGACGGCACCACCGAGGTGCTGCCGCTGCCGCCCGGACCGCTGCTGGGCGTGGACCCGGACGCCCGCTATCCGACGACGCAGATCGCGCTGCCACCCGGCGCGGTGCTCGCCCTCTACACCGACGGCCTGGTGGAGACGCCCGGCGTCGACATCGATGTCTCCGCCGCCGACCTGGCGGCGCAGGTCGCCGGCGCCGGTCCGGGCGCGTCGATGGACGCCCTGGCCGACAGCCTCCTCGGGCACGCCCAGCGCTCCGGCCCGCGCAACGACGACATCGCCCTGCTGCTCACCCGTGTGACGGGAGGGGCGGTACCACCGCCGGAGTGACGCCCGTACGGACGGCGGGCGTGCGGGCGGGGTGACGGCGGGTCGGCTGCGGGGGTGTCCGCGTACCGGTAGTTGACGGCCCGTCAGAAACCCTACTTGCCCCGGGCGGCGGCCGCGGCCTGCCATGATGTGACACGCACGAAGGTCGCATCGCTGGGGGGTCACGTGACGCTGACGATCGGTGGCGCGCTGCGCGAGCTGCGCACGGCCCAGAAATCCGCCAAGGGCGTGTCGCTGTATTCGCGCCACATCAACCGGCCGGCCGGCCGGGTGCTCGCCGCCTGCGCCTACCGCATGCGACTGACGCCGAATCAGGTCACCCTGGTGAGCGCCGCCTTCAGCCTGACCGCGATCGCGGCCCTGGCGCTGGCCCGGCCCTCGTGGCCGCTGGCGGCGGCGGTGTACCTCGGCCTCGTCGTCGGCTTCGCCTTCGACTCCGCGGACGGGCAGCTCGCCCGGTTGCTGGGCCGCGGCAGCCCGGCGGGGGAGTGGTTGGACCACGTGGTCGACGCCGGGAAGATCACCGCGATCCACGCGGCCGTCCTGATCTCCTTCCACCGCTTCTTCGATCTGCCCTCCGAGGGCTGGCTGCTGCTGCCGCTCGGCTTCCAGTTCGCGGCCGTACTCCTCTTCAGCGGCGGTCTGCTGGCGGACAAGCTCAAGCCGAAGCCCCCCGCTGCCGCGGGGACGACCCCGGCCGCCGCCCCGTCGCGGCTGCGCGCGCTCGCGCTGCTGCCCGTCGACTACGGGGTGTTCTGCCTGGTGTTCCTCACCCTCGGAGCGCCGCGGGTCTTCCTGGCCGCGTACGCCGCGCTGTTCGTGGTGCACGCGCTCTTCCTCGTCGCCTTCCTCGCGAAATGGTTCCGCGAACTGAGCACCCCCGCTGCTGGCATCCAGGCGTGATCGCGAACCCGTACAACCGGCGAATGACGGCCCCCGCCCGGGGCCGCTGACACCGGACGCGTCCGCGTCTTCTTCGAGGCCCCCCGCGCGGGGCCTCGGTCCTTTCGCGTATCGGAGCCCTGCCGCCGCCGCCCTGATCGCCCACCGCTGCGCCCCTGGGGACAACGGCCGACTCCCGCTCCCGCCCCGCTCTTCCCGCACTCCGGCGTCCGAACGGCCGTGGCCGTGGCCGGGGCGTAGGGCTGCGGCTCGGGCCTCGGTCTGCGGCGCGGGCGGGCCGGTGGGTGGACGGCGGGTCGCGTCTGGCTCCCTTCGGTCGCACTGCCGGCGGGCTACGGGCGGGAGGGCAGGGGCGGTCTCGTGGGGCGCGGGCTGCGGGCGGTCGGGTGGCGGGGGTCCAGGCTCCGGAGCGGGTCGCCTTCCGCGGTGGCATGGGGTCTCGTCGCCGTCCGCGGGGGCGAACGGCCGCTGCCACGCCTCCTCCCGGTGGTGGGCGAGCCCCCCCCCGCGACCGGCGTCTGCGGGTGCGCGGGGGGCCTACGGGAGATGCGGGAGATCGGGACGAAGGGCTACGCGCCCGTGGGGGCGGGTTCGGCGTGGCCTTCGGGGTGGCCCGCCCGGGCGGCTTCACGGCGGACGACGGCGATGCGGGCCCAGAGGACCAGCGCCTTGAGGGCCGAGCCGAGGGCGAGGCCCCAGGCGGCGCCGAGGACGCCGCCGAGGGCGTAGCCGCCGATCATGAAGGCGACCGAGGCCAGGGAGAAGACCACCTGGATGGGCAGGGTGGCCTTCGGCCGCAGGACGCGCAGGGTGAGCAGGGCGCTGGTGCCGGCGGCGATCGCGGCGTACTGCGTGCCCGTGGCGGGAAGCAGGCGGGACGCCGCCGACCAGGTCTCGCCGAGCAGTTCGCGGCCGGCGCGGTCCGGCAGCGCGATGAGGAGGGCCGTCCAGGCCGCGGCGACGCCCGCGAGGACGGCGGCGAGGAGGGCGGTCGTCCGGACCTGGCCGCGCATCCCCGGGACGCGGTTCAGCAGCGGGGGACCGAAGGCGGTGGCGGAGTTGAAGAGCACGTTCATCGGGCCGAAGAGCGTCGTCGTACCGCGCAAAGCGCCCACCGCGAGCGGGCTGGCGAACACGCCGAGGCCGACCACCGCGAGCTGGCTGGAGGCGTTGCCCACGCCGTACTCGACGACGAAGCGCCGCCCGAGGTGCCCACGGCGCACGAAGCGCCGCAGGTCCGCCTTGGCGCCGCGCAGCCGGGGGGCCAGCAGTGCGGCACCGAGCAGCAGCGCGGGCGCCGCCGACAGGCCCCACACAGCGACCAGCCTGGCCGGGCCCGTGCCCTGCGGTTGCAGGGCGAGCGCGGGAAGCGCCACCGCCAGCCGCAAGGTGTCGCCGACGAGGGCGAGATGGGGCAGCCGCAGCGTCGAGAAGCAGTAGCGCAGCCCGTCCTGGGTGAGCACCAGAGGCAGCACCATGCCGAGCACCGCCAGCGCCCACGCCGTCTCGCCGGGGACGAAGGCGAGCACCGCCGCCATGGCTGCCCCGGCCGCCGCGGACGCCGCCGCGACGAAGAAGGCCGCCGAGCGGCAGGCGGTGGCCACCGACTCCGGCTCTCCCCGCTCCAGCACCAGGGCCTGGCCGACGTAGGAGACGCTCACGCCCAGCAGCACGGAGAAGACGGTGTAGACCATCGAGAAGACCGAGAACCCCGCGGCGCTGGACAGCCGGGCGGCGACGACGAGCACCAGGATGTTCGTGAGCGCCGCCACGCCCTGGTCGAGCACGGAGCAGGCGATCGCGGTCTTCGCGCCCGGCGCCCGGCCCACCTTCACCGGGCGCCGCGTCACCGGGTCACCGTGCGCAGGGGGATGGTGTCGGTGGTCGGCGCCGGGGTGTCGCCGGCGGTGGGCGCGGACGCCCTGGCCGTCGGGGTCGCCGCGACCGCGGCGCCGCCCTCCGCGGTGGACGCGGCCCCGGCGGCCGGGGCGGCCGGGGCGGCCTCGGAGCGTGACGCGGCGGCGTTCCGCTTGAGGGCCGCCCGGCGGGCCCGCCGGGCCCACCAGCCTCGGCGGGGCGAGGAGTGCAGGACGGCGCCCAGCACGGTGCTGCCCGCGCCGGTGATCAGCTGGCGCACCCGGTCGAGGTCGGTGCGGTGCACCGCGTGCGGGTCGGCGACGACCAGGACGCCGCCGATGCGGTCGGCCAGGGCCAGCGCGTCGGCGTACGTCAGGACCGCCGGGGCCAGCACGATCACCGCGGCGCCCGGTGTGTCCGCCTCGGCGAACAGCCGGCTCGCCGCCGACGAGGTGAGCGCCCGCGCCACGTTGCGCACCCGGCGCCCCGGCACGAGGTCGAAGGAGCCGGACTCGCCCGCGTCGATGGGCACCTGCAGACCGGCCGGCCAGCCGCCCTCGCTCAGGTGCGGGGAACGGGCCCAGCCGGGGCGGGAGCCGTCGGCCGAGCGCAGCCGCGCCGACAGCCCGGGCGTGCGCAGGTCGGCCTCGACCAGCAGCACGTCCATGCCCATCTCGGCGAAGGACGCCGACAGGTTGACGGCGACCGAGGCGGCTGTGTCCGCGGTGCCGCGGGGTGCGACCACGAGCAGCCGGCGGTGCTCCGCGAACCGCTGGTCGTACGCGAGCCGGAAGGCCACCGAGCGGTACTCCTCGGCCAGCCGGGGGTCGGCGTTGTCGACGGCGAGCAGCGGCCCGCCCCTGCCGCGCGGCAGCGTGCCCAGCACGGGCGCGCGCAGCGCCCGCACCACGTCGCCCTCGGAGCGCGCGGTCGGGTCGAAGACCAGCCGCACCCAGGCGGCCAGCAGGCCGATGGCGACGCCGACGAGCGCGCCGAGGCCGAGCATCATGGGCAGCCCGGGGCCGGAGGCCCCCGCCGGCGGGGAGGCGACCCGGATCCACCTGCCGGGCGTGGTGTCGAGGGTCTGCAACCGGGTGATGTTGGTACTGAGTTCGGAGATGCGGCCGACGAGGGTGGCCTGCACCGTGGTGGCCGCGTCCAGGGTGGGTCCCTCGCCCAGCCTGGCGATCTGGTCGTCGAGTTCCTTGCGCTGCTTGACCACCGGGTCGAGCTGCTTGCGCAGGTTGTGGACGGTGTTCTTGATGGTGGTCTCGGTGGTCTCCTGGCGCGCGTCCATGAACGCCCGGGTGAGCGCGTTGGCGCGGCGGGCCGCCTCGTCCGGGTCGCTGTAGGTGTACGCGAAGCGCAGGACCAGGGTGTTGGGCGGGTTGGTGACCTGGAGGTCGGCCTGGAGCGAGGAGACGGAACGCTGCGGCAGGCGCAGCGCCTTGGCGGCGCGCTTGGCGATCTCGTTGCTCATCGCCGTCTGCCGCTCGGTGCCGATGTTGATCGCCTTGTCGGGCGCCGTGCCGCCGGCCGCGAACTCGTCGACGGTGGCCGCCCGCAGCACCACCTCGCTGGTCGCCACATAGGTGTCCTTGCCGGAGACGGCCAGGTATCCGCCGCCGAGCAGACCGATCAGCACGCCGGCCACCAGCAGCGCGCGGTAGCGGACGAGCTGGCGGAACTGGTCGCGCAGCAGGTCCGGTTCGTCGTGGGCCTCGGACATCTGCGATGCGTGCGGTTGATCACTCACGTGCGTGGAACCCCCCCTACGTCCGACCCCTCAGGATCGACAGCTTCTGCGGCCGTGTCCAGTGCCTCCGTGAGGAGCGCACTGATCCGTGACAATCCGGCCTCGCGGCTCAGGTGCGCCGCCACATAGGCGGGCCCCCGGGCACCGAGCGCGGTGGCGGCCTCCTGGTCCTGCGCCAGGGCGCGCACGGCTTTCAGGAAGGCGCCCGGGTCCTCCGGCTCCACCAGCAGCCCGGCCTCGGAGCGCAGCACCTCCTGCGCGGTGCCGCCCTCCGCGGCGACAGAGGCGACCACGGGCCGCCCGGCGGCGAAGTACGACGTGAGCTTGGACGGGATGCTCATGTCCAGCACCGAGGCGCGCTGGGTGACGGCCAGGACGTCGGCGGCGGCCAGCACGTCGGGGAAGTCGGCGTCCTCGGCGGGCGGGGCGAACTCCAGGTTCGGCACCTGCGCCGCGAGCTCGCGCAGGTGCTCGCGCTGGTTGCCGTCGCCCATCAGCACGATCCGCACCGAGGGGTCGAGACGGGCGGCCTCGACCAGCACCTCCAGGCCCTGTTTGAGGCCCATGTTGCCGGAGTGCAGCACGACCGTCTGCTCCTCGCCCCAGCCGAGGCGGGCCCTGGTCTCCTCGCGCGGCCGTGAAGGCCTCGCCACATGCGACCAGTTGGGCACCAGCCGGATGCGCCCGCGGTCCACGCCCATGGCGGCGACCCGGTCCACGAAGCTCTCGTGGATCACCCCGACCAGCGTGGCCCGCTTGAGCGCGTACGCCTCCACGGCCGCGGCGGCCGCGGCCGCCCGGTCGCCGCCGCGGATGCCGCTCTGTGCGGCGGCGGCGCCCATCAGATCCTGCACGATCGGCACGTACGGCACCTTGTGCCGGGCGGCGATGCGCGCGCCGACGACCCCACCGGCCAGACTCGGCATCTGGGCCACCACCGCGTCCGGCCGCACGCGAGGCGGTGCGACCAGCCCGTGCGCGAGGATCGACGCCTCGAACAGGGCGCGTCTGAGGGCTGTCTGACGCGGCGGCACGGTGTGGCGCCGGCGGTGCACCAGCACCCCGGCGCGCCGCTCCTCGGTCCGCCAGACGCCCCGGTACGCGGGGTCGAGCCGCCACGACGGGTAGTGCGGCATGCCGGCGAGCACATGGACCTCGGCGCCGCCGCCGTCCGCCGCCGCCCAGTGCTCGGCGATCTGCGTGGCGTACGGGCCGATACCCGCGTGTTCGGGCGCGTAGTTGGTGGAGACGAGCAGCAGAGTGCGGCCCTCGAACTCGGGCACGGAAGGACCCCTTCCCCCCAGAAGTGACCAGGTGCTCACCTTATCCGTTCACCGGAGAAACACACCGGCTTCACGCTAGTGTCTGAGACTCCGCAGCTCGCGGAACGGTTGTATTCCTGTGGGGGGATTCGCGACATGGCGCACCGTGTGGGATACGCACCTGGTGTCTACGACCTGTTCCACGTCGGCCATCTGAACATCCTGCGGCACGCCCGAAGCCAGTGCGACTACCTGGTCGCCGGGGTGGTCTCGGACGAGATGGCCGCCCTGGCCAAGGGGCGCAAGCCGGTCGTCCCGCTCGTCGAACGGCTGGAGATCGTCCGCAGCGTGCGCTTCGTCGACGCGGCGTTCGTCGAGACCGTCCCGAACAAGCTGGAGACCTGGGAGCAGGTCCGGTTCGACGTCATCTTCAAGGGCGACGACTGGCGCGGCACCGAGAAGGGGGACCGGCTCGAGCGCGACTTCGCCACGGTCGGGGTCGAGGTCGTCTACTTCCCGTACACGGTGCACACCTCCAGCACGCAGCTGCGGCGCGCGCTGGACGCCCTGACGACCCCGGCGGCGGGCGCGGCCGGGCTGTAGGCCCGTGCGGTGCCGCGGCTCAGCGCAGGTGCTTGCGTTCGTCGGAGCGCAGGGTGGTGACCAGGGCGAAGCAGATCAGGGCGACCCCGATGCGGCCCGATGCCTGCAGCAGCGGGCCGCGCAGGAGGATGAAGGAGTAGCCCGCGACGAGCGGGATGACGATCGCCATGACGTTGCCGGGACGCGGGTCCACCGAGGTGCGCAGGGCGTAGCGGCGGTCGCCCCGGGCGGCGAGGTAGCCGAGCGCGACGAAGCCCGCGACGACGCCGCCGGCGCCGAAGTCGATCCAGACCTCGGCCCACATGGGGGAGGAGAGGTTGACGTTCTTCATCCCCATCCACTGGCCGATCATGACGCCGGTGTCGCGGGGCTTGCCCTGCCAGACCGACCGCGGCACGAAGAAGAACGCCGAGCCCGCGAGCTGCCGTCCGTAGAAGTGGCCCGGGCCGGTCTCCGAGAAGGTGATGGTGTTGGCGAACATGCCGATCTGGTCGTAGTCCTTGATCGCCAGCGGCTCGAACACCGACGTGGTCTGCACGGGCTTGTAGCCGTCGTCGTCGTAGCGGAAGCGGTCGGCGAACGGGAAGACGACCAGCGCGGCCAGCACGCCCAGCGCCAGGGCCGTCCGGTACATCGCCGGGCTCCTGGGGAAGGCCGTGAAGAGGAATGAGAACAGGACCGTCAGGAACCAGTAACGGGGGTTGCTGATCGGGTTGTTGACCACGCCGTTGAGCAGCAGCAGCGCGCCCCAGGTGGCGATCACCAGAGGCCGGCGGCGGGCCCGCCGCGAGGTCACCAGCCAGCGGGTGAAGACCAGCAGCGCCAGC
The DNA here is from genome assembly GCF_057707665.1 of Actinacidiphila sp. bgisy167. Classification (NCBI taxonomy): domain Bacteria; kingdom Bacillati; phylum Actinomycetota; class Actinomycetes; order Kitasatosporales; family Streptomycetaceae; genus Actinacidiphila; species Actinacidiphila sp. bgisy167. Next base: position 27,775 of record NZ_JBYIQP010000085.1, read on the forward strand.
AGCGCGGGGACGGTGCCGAAGCCGCGCAGGAAGGCGGAGCCGACGTTGGACTCCGCCGAGGCCGCGCCGTCGGCCCGGATCGTGTCGGTGATGGCCTGGCGGCTGCTGAAGAACACGGCGGGGCCGCCGAGTTTGACCACCAGCAGGGCGCTGCCGACGAAGGCGACGGCTGCCAGCAGATACACCCGCCTGCGGTGGAAGGAGGCGGAGCGGTCCTTGCGGCGGGCCCGGCGGATCGGCCTGTGCCGCGACAGCAGGGCGCCGACGTCGAAGGCCGCACAGCCGATCAGCACCAGCGCGACCGCGACCAGCAGATCCGAGCGGGTGCCGATGACCGGCGTCGGCGTCTGGCCGAGGACGTCCTGCGCGAGCGGCGCGACGCCCATCGCCACGTACACGAAGAGCCAGAACGAGCCCTGTATCAGCTTGCGGTGGGCTGTCAGCGCCATCACCGCGAGCCGGATGCCGGAGTAGCAGGTGAGCACCATCTGCAGCCAGAAGACGCCGTCGCGGGCCCCCGGGCCCGGCTGCGCCGCGACCACCGCGGGCAGGAACAGGCCGAGACCCAGGATCAGCGGTACGGCCAGCGCCCGGGAGAGCAGCGCCCGCGGCGAGACCGCCGGGACCTCGACGACGCCCGCTCCCGGACCGGCGGGGCCGCCCGGGCCCTGCGTCCCGCCGGGCTCGCGCGCAGGGCCGCCCCGCGGCTGGAATCCGTGTGCCTCAACGGCCATGCGTCAGCCCCCCAACGATTCCCCGCGCGCAGTCTATAGATCCTGCCTCCCCGCGAGGGTGTCCGCGGATAATCTGTGCGGACGGTGCCGGGGAGGGCGCCGGGGGTGGGGGTACTGGGGGGTGTGTCCATGA
>NZ_JBYIQP010000086.1:0-28582 GCF_057707665.1 Actinacidiphila sp. bgisy167
TGTCCGGATCGGCTTCAGGCGGAGCCGGTGATCGCGGCGGGGCTGGCGGTCGGGACGACGACGTACTGCCTCAGGGACAGGTCGCGGAACGTCACCGGCCCGCGCGGGCCGGGCACCCGGTCGATGTTGATGCCGGTCTCGGGCAGCCGCAGGAGCTTGGAGCCGTCCAGGAGCCGGGTGCTGCAGTTGTGGAAGACGCCCGATCCGGCATAGGCGTTGATGAACGCGGCGGCGGCGGCCGGGTCCTCGGTCACGACGGCGGCCGCCAGACCGGAGGTCTCCCGGTTGGCGATGCCGGCCGCGTCCACCGGTCCGGCGGCGGCGTCGATGGTCACCGTTCCCGGCCGGTCGGCGTCCAGGGACCACTCGTACCCCCGCGGGTGCGGGTGCGGGGGCAGCGAGGCCGCGATGCCGAGGCCGTCCAGGGTCTTCAGGACACCGGGCAGCAGGGCGTCGTAGACCGACTGGTCGATCAGCAGCAGATTGAGCCGGTTGCAGACGCCCAGGCGGTCCAGGCTCGCCGCGACGATCTCCTGGACGGCCTGCTCGTCGGCCGCGGCGCCCACGTACAGCACGCCGCCGCCGTCGGCGTGCGCGAGTGTGCGGACGCCGTGCCGGGCTGCCTCCCGGCCCAGGTCACGGGTGCTGTCGCCGCTGCCGCGGAGGATCACCAGCGGGACGAGGTCGGGCATGCGCACCAGTTCCCAGGCCGCCGCGCGGTCCTCACGGGGGACGAGCTGGATCGCCGCCGGATCCAGGCCGACCGCGGCCAGCGCCGGGGCGATCACCTGCTCCACCAGCGCGCGCCCGGAACGCAGGGCGGCCGACCCCGTGCGCAGCACACCGGCGTTGCGCGACTTCAGGAACTGCGAGGCGATGTCCACGGTCACGTTCGGGCGGGCCTCGAAGTTCGCCCCGATGACCCCGACGGGGCGGCGGCGCTCCAGCAGGCTGAGGCCGTCGGGGCGTTCCTCGAGGAGCCTGTCCAGCGGCTCGTGGGGGACGTCGGCGAGTTCGAGCAGTCCCGCCGCCATGGCCCCAAGGCGCGGGGCGTCCAGGCGGAGCCGGTCCTGGAGCGCGGCGGACATGCCGCCCGCTGCGGCGGCGTCGAGGTCGCGTGCGTTGGCGGCCACGAGCGCCGGCTGGTTCGACTCCAGCAGGCGGGCCATCTCGCGCAGCGCCGCGTCGATCGTGGCGTCCGAGGCCCGGGCGAGCTTTGAGGACGCCTCCAGCGCGCGGCCCGCGCAGGCGCGCACGACGGCGGCAAGGCACTCGTGGTCATGACGGCTGGTCAACCCGGGGCCTCTCGCGTACCGACGGTCAGGGTCTGCGGACCCACCGTAGCAGTCGGGGAGATCGGGAAAGGGGCCGTGGTGTGTGTGCGGTCGCCTTCGCGGCGTGCCGCGCGGGGCCGTGTGCCCGGGCGCCCCGTGGCGGGGGGATCGGGCACACGGCGGTGGCCGGGTGTCAGTCGAGGGGCACCACCCACACATCCGCGATCGAGGGGTCGTAGTCGGCGCCGGTGTCCTGGAAGCGGAGCCGGACGGTGCCGTCGGAGGTGGCGGCGGAGGGGTCGACCACGAACTGGTGGACGACGGTGCCCTGGCCGCCTTCGCTGCGGCTGAGGTCGACGCTGTGCACCACCTGGCCGTCGGCCTGGACGTCGTAGGTCTTGCGCCGGGCGCCGTCGAAGGTCTCCACGACGCGGATCGCGAAGCGGCCGTGGGCCGGCACGGCGGCGTCGAACTCGAACCAGCCTCCGGGGTAGGAGGAGTGGGTGTAGCGCCGGGTCAGCCCGGCCTCGGTGTTCGTTCCCGAGTACTGCGACGCCGTCAGCCGGTGGGCGGTCTCCGACGGGCCGTCACCGAGGTCGACGTGGTCGCCGGCCTGTGCGGGCGGGGTGGGCAGCGAGACCGTGATCGTGCCGGTCGCCCGCTCGGCAGGGGTCGGGCCGGTCGCCGCGGTGAGCGCGGCCTTCCCCTCGGCGATGGTGAGCGGCACCGTCACGACGGCTTGGACCGTCGCCCGCTCCCCCGCGTCCAGGCGGTAGCCGACCGGGTCCGGTGTCGGCCAGCCCTCGGGGAGGTCGAGGGTGAGCGTGCCGGACTGCGTCGTGTCGGTGCGGTTGGTCAGCACGGCGGCGACGGTGGCTCGTTGGCCGGGGCCGGCCGCCTCGGGCGTGGTGGTCACCTTCTCGATGGCGACGCCGGGGGCGACCGCCAGGCCCGCCGACACCGGGAGCGTCGCGGTTCCTCCCGTGTACCGGTAGGCCACCTGGCCGGTCAGGTCGGCCAGGGATGCCTTGGCGTCGGGTGCGACCGTGACGTCGTAGGCGTGCTCGAGGGTGCGGCCCGCGTCCGCGGTGGACGCGTGCCGGCCCGCGGGCTCGACTATCCAGTCGGCGGGCGCCCGCAGGGAGGAGTCGACGCCGGTCAGCGGCCGCTTGCCGGTGTTCTTCAGCGCCACCGTCACGCGGACGGTGTCGCCGGGGAGGATCTCGCCGGACGGCACGTCCAGTGTGGCCACCGCGCCGACCAGGCGCGACGACGCCCGCGAGAGGGTCTGCTCGATGCCGCTCAGCGCGTCACGCAGCTTCGTGGCCGTCGTCTTGTCGATCGTGCCCTGCTCGGCGTACGCCCCGGTCCGGCGGTCGAGGTCCGCGGCGCCGGCGAGCGCGCGGTGCACCGCGGCGGCGGTCTGCCGTTCGTCCGCGCCCTGGTCCTGCAGGCGCCAGGCGGTGTCGAGTTCCTTGCCCGTCGATGCGGTGCGCGTCTGCAGGTGCGCCTTGGCGGCCTTGCCGGGGCCGCGGGCCGGCAGCGCGTCGACGTCGGCGGCGAACGACGCCGCCTGTGCCCGGGCCGCGCCCAGGTCGCCGAGGACCGGGTCGACCGCGAACGCGTAGTGCCCCGAGCCGATCTCCAGCACGACGTCCCCGCCGTCCTGCTCGAGGTAGGTCACCTCCTCGACCTCGCCGATCGGCCTGCCGCCCTCGGTGACCGCCCAGCGGTTCGCCGCCGGGACGCGTACCTGGGCGGTGGTGTTCGCCGGCACGGTGACGTCGAGCCTCATCGCCCCGCCGGTGGTGTCCCATGCGCTGCGCACGGTGCCGTACGGGGTCTGGTGGCGGAAGTCGACGTGGTGGATGCCCTCGCCGGGCTGCGGGGCGATGAGCACCTTGCGGTAGCCGGGCTCGGCCGCGGAGACGCCCGCCATGGTGCGGTACATCCACTCGCCGACCGCGCCGTAGGCGTAGTGGTTGAACGAGTTCATGCCCACGTCGTTGAAGGTGCCGTCGGGGTTGATGGAGTTCCAGCGTTCCCAGACCGTGGTCGCGCCCTTGCCGATCTCGTAGCCCCAGGACGGGTAGTCCTCGTGCTGCAGCAGCCGGTAGGCGATGTCGGAGCGGCCGGCCTCGGTGAGGGCCGGCAGTAGTCCGTCGACGCCGAGGAAGCCGGTCGACAGGTGGTAGTCGCGGCGCTCGAGGGTCTTCACGAACTTGGCGACGACCTTCTCGCGCCGGTCGGCGGGGGCGAGGTCGCCCGTCAGTGTCAGGATGTACGCGGTCTGGCTGTCGCCCTTGACGGTGCCGTCGGCGCCGACGAACGCCGCCTGGTAGGCGGACCGGATCGCCTCGTAGCGCTGCCGGTACGCCTGCGCGTCGCCGTCGCGGCCGATGGCGGCCGCCATCTGCGCGAACTCGCGGGTGCTCTTGGCGGCGAACGCGGTGTCGAGTACGTCGGCGGGGGTCGCGTCGTCGAGGTTGAGCCAGTCGAGGTAGCCGCCGGCGGAGCGGATGTGGCCGGTGGAGTCGGCGTCGAGGAAGTCGACGTAGGCCTTCATCATGGCGTAGTTGTCGCGGATGACGTCGGTGTCGCCGTAGGCCTGCCACAGCGTCCACGGCACGTGCACGCCGGCGTCCATCCAGCCGGCCGACTCGTAGCCGCCGTCGAAGCGGCCGGGGACGACGGGGGCGACGCCGGGCAGCGAGCCGTCGGGGCGCTGGGTGTCCCGCAGGTCCTGCAGCCACTTGGTCAGGAAGGACTGGGCGTCCATGTTGTAGACGGCGGTGCGGGCGAAGACGTTGATGTCGCCGGCCCAGCCCATCCGCTCGTCGCGCGCGGGGGTGTCCGTGGGGACCGACAGGAAGTTGCCGCGCATGCCCCACACGATGTTGCTGTGCAGCTGGTCGACCAGGTCGGAGTCGGTGTCCAGGCTGCTGGTGAGGTCCCCGTCGGTGCCGACGACGACACCGACGAGGTCCTCGGCCGCGGGGGCGGAGTCGACGCCGGATATCTCGACGTACCGGAAGCCGTGGAAGGTGAAGGACGGCTCGAACGTCTCCGGCCCGTCGCCGGCGAAGGTGTAGTGGTCGGTCGCCTTCGCGGTGCGCAGGTTCGCGGTGTAGAGCGTGCCGTCGGGGTTGAGGACCTCGCCGTGCCGGATCGTCACCGTCCGGCCCGGCTCGCCCCGGGCGGTGAGGCGGACGTGGCCGACCATGTTCTGCCCGAGGTCGTACAGGTAGGTGCCCTTGGTCGGCGAGTCGATCCGCTTGGCGGTCCGAAGTTCCTGGGTGACCCGTACGTCGACCGCGGTCTGCGGTTCGAGCACGTTCACCGGCTCGTCGCGGACCTCGGCCCCGGCCCAGTCCGCGTCGTCGAAGCCGGGTTCGTCCCAGCCGGTGACCTTCCTGGCCACCCGCGCGTCGTAGGACTCGCCGTCGAGCAGGTCGGCCTCGCGGGTCGGGCCGCCGGTGGTCGTCCAGGTGCCGTCGGTGCGGACGGTGGTGCTGGTGCCGTCGGTGAACTCCACCAGCATCTCGGCGGTCACCGAGGTGTCCTTGCCGTAGACGTCGGTGCCGAACATGGCGACCTTGCCGCTGTACCAGCCCGGTGCGACCTCGGCGCCGAGCACGTTGACGCCGCCGCGGACCTGCCGGGTCACGTCGTAGGTCTGGTAGTCGATGCGCTTGTCGTACGCCGTCCAGCCCGGTGCGAGTTCGGCGTCGCCGACGCGTGCGCCGTTGAGCCGCAGTTCGTACACGCCGCGCGCTGACGCGTAGACGCGTGCCCGGGCGACCTTCTTGCCGCCGAGGTCGAACTCCTTGCGCAGCAGCGGGACGGGCTCGTCGCGGCGCAGCCAGGCCTCGCCGCCCTCGCTGTCCACGCGCAGACCGCCGTCGGTGACGGTGCCGGAGGCGAAGGTGCGGTCGCCCGCCGGGAAGTCGGTGTCGACCAGGACGGTGCCGTCGGCGCTGGTGACCGTGACGTCGCGGACCAGGCCGCGCTCCGCGCCGCTGGTGCGGAAGCCCATCGTGCCGGGGCCGCCGAACGTCGTGTCGGTGCGCCGGTCCAGTTCCTTGCCGTCGACGGTGGTGGTGATCGTGTCGCCGTCGACGTCGATCGCGTAGTCGTGCTCGGCGGCGAAGTCGAACCCGGCCGGGAACGGCGTCGCTTTGAGGACCGAGTAGGTGCTGTTGCGTTTGACGTGCGGGCGCAGCGCGTCGTCGGCGTCGCTGATCTGCCACATGTAGGCGTTCTCGGTGTCCTGCCCGCGGAAGTAGACGCCGAGCGCCCCGTTGATGCCGGAGGCGGTGAACTTGACGGTGTAGTCGGTCCACTTGGCGTCCGGCGCCGGTGTCCGCACGCCGATCCACGAGGCGGTCCACGGCCGGTCGCCCAATGCGGTGCCGAACGTGGCGGGCGCGCTCCACGGGGAGGCGGCGCCCCGGTCGTCCCATACCCGCACGGACCAGGCGTAGTCGGTGCGCGGCTGCAGCGCGGGGCCGCCGTAGCGGACGCCGACCGACTGGCCGGAGGAGACCTTGCCGCTGTCCCAGACGTCGGGGTCGTCGAGGCGGCCGGCCGACGAGGCGACGCGTATCTGGTAGGCCCGCTGTGTGACGCCGCGGCGCGGGGAGTCGAGCTGCCAGCTGAGGGAGGGCGCGGTGGGCGGGATGCCGAGCGGGTCCTCCAGGGCGTTGACCGTCAGCGCGCTGACGCTCGTCGCGGCGGCGGGGGCGGCTGGCGGTGGACTGGCTGCCGTCGCCGTCGCGGGTGCCCCCACGACGAAGACGGATGCAGCGACCACGGCGGTGATCTGCTGACGCACGGGCGGCTCCTCGAGAGGCATTGAATCGCTTCAATGAGACACTCTGAGGGCGATCTCCTTCTATGGCAACGGTGTTGACAGACTTGACGAACGGATTCTCAAGATCAATGAATCGGTTTAAGCCGACGGGCCGTCGGACCCGTGCGGGGTCGGCGAGGTGACCGGCGGCCCGGCCCGCGAGCTTGCCGCGCGCGCCGCGGCGGGGGCGCGGCGGCGCGCTGCCGGGCAGTCAGCCCGTGGCGCAGGGGGATGGTTGGCGGGGTGGTCCACCTGGCGGAGGCTTCACACGCCACCAGGGACAGGCCGATCGGGGCGCCGATGTCGCCGAGGAGGGCTTCGGTGATACGCCCGTAGCGGGACATCGAGCAGCCCCCGTCCGGCAGCGGGTCGCTGTCCCCGGAGCCGGCCGGGGTCCACGTACACCAGCGCCGGTCGGCCTCCAGCGCGGGTTCGGCCACCGGAACCGCCGATATCGTGCGCAGCCGGGCGCGGCACACGTTGCGCACCACCATCCGCGGCCACGGACCGGCCGCGTCCGGATCCCGTATGCCCCCTATGCGGCGCAGTGCGATGAGCGCCGCGTCCTGCACGGCGTCCTCGGCGTCCGGTGCGACGGCGTGCATGCCTGCTCGGGTGCCGGGTCAGGGGCAGGCGGAGGGCACTCGCGTCACCTGCCTGTGCCGAACGCGCCAGTTCGGAGTCCTCGACCGCCCCGATCGGCACAAGGTCACGCAGTTCCCGGATGGTACGCGTGCGCGGTGCCGTGCCTTCACCGCCCGCATCAGGGCACCGTGCGGCGGCGGGCAGCGCGAGGGCGCCGGCCTCGCCGTCGCCGGTCCCCAGGCGAGCGGCCGGCGGACGGCGCCGGGGTGCGCCTGGTGGGGTGGCCGGTCCGGCGCCGGTCCGCGCGGCGGCGTCACCGCCCGTACTGGTCGGTGTACTGCGGCCCCTCCGTCTCGGCCTTGCATCCCTCAGCGCCGTTGGGCATGCCGTGGGAGAGCACGAGGGCGTAGGACTGCGGGACGAAGTCGCAGCCCTTGCCGGACCACTGGGACGCGAGGAACGTCCAGCCGACGGCGGCGGCGGCGAGCGTGTACTTGGTCTTGGCGTTCATGCAGATGACCGTGCCTCAGTCAGGTCGGGCGATCATGACCCGGTCGGGGATGCACACATTGGTATGACGCGATTGTGATCCTATGCGTGGGTGTGAGTGTGTACACGCCCAAGGGCGCTGTCCGTGTGGTGCCCGGGTTGTCGTCGCCCGGCGGGGTCGGACACGGTGGTGGTGGCCTCGCCGCCCGGGCAGGACGACGGCCGCGAGCCGGGGCGTCGGACAGGCCGAGGGTGGCGTGGGTGGCGACCTCGCCGCCTGGTGCGAGGGCGGCCGGCGGCTGGGGGCAGGATGGACACCCCCACGCTGTCGACTCCATCCGCATCGGCGCAGTCCGTGCGTACGACGTCATCCGCATGCTCTCTCGCGACGGCCGCCCCACCCCGCTCGGCGACGCCATCGCGCACTACGGGCGGATCGCAGACCTTGCATATCCTGCGCCCGGCCGACGAGCCCGGCTACCGCCTCCGGATCAAGGTGCAGGCCGACCTGCAGGAGGGCCGTCACTCTCTCGCCCGGAAGATCTTCCATGGCCGCTCCGGGCAGCTCTACCAGCGCTACCCGGACGGCATGGAAGACCAGATCGGGGCACTGCGGTATGTCCTGAACGCCGTCGTCCTCTTCAACACTCGGTACATGGACGCCGCGGTGAACCAGCTGCGCGGGGACGGTTTCGACGTCCGCGACGAGGACGTGGCCCGTCTCTCGCCGTGCGTACGGCACCACATCAGCATGCTCGGCCGGTACTCCTTCCACCTGCCCGACCTGCCCGACCTGCCCGACGGCATGCGGCCCCTGCGCGACCCGGACACCGCCGAGCAGGCCTGTCCGGCTCGCCAGAGCATCCGGGCAGCAGGCGCGTCTCCGGCTCATGCCTGCATGCCGCCGTCAACCGGGAGTACCGTCCCGGTCACATAGGAGGCTCGGTCGCTCAGGAGCCAGGCGGCGGCCTGGGCGATCTCGTCAGGGTCGGCCGCACGGCGCAACGGGGTGCGTGCGTTGAGCTGGTCGACGACGCCGGGTGAGCGGTCGTTCCATGCACGCACCATCTCGGTCAGCGTGGTGCCGGGAGCGATGGCGTTGACGCGGATGCCCTCCGGGCCGTAGGTGATGGCGGCCGACTCGGTGAGGCTGTTGACCGCCCGTTTCATCGCACCGTAGGCGGGCAGCGCGGGGTTGCCCGTCAGGCTGCCGACGGACGAGTTGTTGACGATCGCACCCGTGCCTGCGGTGGCCCGGATGGCGGCGACCTCGGCGGACATGGCCAGCCACGGACCCTTGAGGTTCACGGCGTAGACGTGGTCGAAATCCGCCTCGGGCACTTGGTCCATCGGGGCCGGCGGCACGCTGGTCGCTGCGTTGTTGAAGGCGACGTCGAGCCGGCCGTACAGGTCGACGGTGCGGTCGACGACGGCACGGACACTGGCCCCGTCGGCCAGGTCGCATACTGCGAACTCGGCGGTGCCGCCGGCCGCCCGGATTTCCTCGGTCACCGCCTTGAGCTGGTCCTGCGTGCGGGCCGCGAGCAGCACCCGGGCGCCCTCCCGGGCGAACAGGCGCGCCGCGGCGGCGCCGATACCGCGACCGGCACCGGTGATGAGGGCGACTTTGCCGGCCAGCAGGCCCACGGCCGCTGGGGTGGATGTGTCGGTGGTCTGTGCGTTGTTCATGGCAGCGAGCCTGTGTCCGGCGGCGGAGCCGATCCAGGCACCAGCGGTACCTGGATCGGCTCCGCGGCATCCGCGCACACTGGGTGGCGTGGACAGACGAGAGCTGGCCGGCTTCCTGCGCAGCAGGCGTGAGCGCATCAACCCTGCCGACGTGGGTCTGCCCGCCGGGCCGCGCCGCCGCACCCCGGGGCTGCGCCGCGAGGAGGTGGCGCAGCTGGCGTTCATCTCGACCGAGTACTACACCCGGCTGGAGCAGGCACGGGGCCCGCGCCCGTCGCGCGAGGTACTTGCCGGTCTGGCCCGGGCCCTGCGCCTGTCGGACGCCGAGCGCGACCACCTGCACCATCTCGCCGGCGCCCCGCCCGGTCCGCCGGCCGGGCCTTCCCGTGAAGTGCGGCAGAGCATCCTCGACCTGCTGCGGCGGCTGCCGCATGCCGCGGCGATCGTGCTGTCCGCGACCTACGAGGTGATCGCCTGGAACGACTTGGCGGCAGCTCTCCTGGAGGACTTCTCCGCTCTGCCCCGGCCCGAGCGCAACCTCGTGCGCCGTGCCTTTCTCGCACCACAATCGCGGGAGCGGCTGCTGTACGACCCGTCCGACGCAAAGGCGTTTGCCCGCGCCGCGGCCCGGCACCTGCGTGCCACCGCCGCCCGCTACCCCGATGACCCCGAGGTAGCCACGCTGGTGGATGACCTCCTCGCCGGCAGCGCGGAGTTCGCCCGGCTGTGGGCCGCCCACGACGTACGCGCCGAGCCCACCCTGCGCAAGACCGTCCGCCACCCGCTGATCGGCCCCATCACCGTCAACTGCGATGTCCTCGACATCACCGACCGAGACCAACAAGTCGTGATCTACACGGCCGATCCTGGCTCTCCCGCAGAGGAGGCGCTGCGGCTGCTGTCGGTGATCGGCACGCAGCGCATGGACGTGCCCGGCTGAGTCGAGCCAGGGTGGCAGTCTGGTCACGGGCGGCACCCGCCATCAGGACGCGTCCGATTCGACCCGGCTGCCGCTCGACGAGCGGTGTGCCTCGGCCCCTGCGCCAAGGACTCGTCGGCCGTGCTGGGCGGCTGACGGGCCGCCGGCGGCCGAAGGGTTCTGAGGTCGTCCCGCAGATGACGCCCTACGCCCTATTGCCTCAGTGCCGGTATCCCGCCTGATGGAGCCCTTGGGAGATGGCCTCTCCACGTGGCGCCCGGTGGGCTGGGCGCCGATCGCTTCGCGGAGATCCCGGACCCTCAGCACCGTGTATCCGTCGCCGTCATCGACGGCTGTCCCGGCCTTCGTGAGGTCCGTGCCCTCCCCTTCGGTGGCGCTATGCGCTGAGTAGTTGCGGCCGTGCGGCGCGGCGCTCTGCGGCCTCGCGGGCCTCCCGGCGGGTGGTGGCCGTGGCTCGGCGGGCGCCTGCGTACGACACCCGCGCCCACGGCTCCTTGCCCACCCCGGCGCAGCCCGTCCCCTACGGGCCCTTGCCATGCCGGCGGGCAGTGCCGTCGGCGCGGAGCGCCACGTCCTCCCCGCAGCCGTCACACCATCCGCGGGCGTCCGGATCGGGGATGTCCGGCCAGATGATCGCCCATGTCGGGTGCACGGTCGAGAGGTGCTTGTCGCCGTCCAGGCGGACCCGCAGGTACTGGTTCCGGAAGTCGACGACGGCCCCCTTGCAGGGCTCCTTGGCCGGATCCCAGTAGGCGATCTCCAGGTCCCGGCGGGCTGGGACGCCGTAGCGGCGGCGCACGTACTGGCTGGATCGGTTGCTCATCGGACGGTCCAGCCGCGGAGCGTCATGGCGATCTCTTCCACGGTGACCCGGCCGGCCTCCGCGTCGCGGACGAGAGCGGCCGCGACCTTGGGCTGGTAGTCCAGGCGGTAGCCCTGCAACTTCATGAACCCGTAGGTGCTCACCCACGCGAACTGCAGGTTCGAGTGCTCCAGGCAGGGAGTCCGCGCGAGCTGGTGCAGGAGCGCGGCCGCCTTGAGGTGATCCGAGCCGTAGCAGTCGCGCCCCATGGCGCTGGAGTGGACGCGGGCCACCGCTGCGTAGAGCACGCCCAGCTCGTGCACCTGCGGGTCACCGTCGACCTGCTCGGCAACATGCAGCAGGAACGGCACGTCAATGCCGTGGGTCACGCGGCGTTCCCGTGGCCGGCCTCGGCGCCGTCCAGCTCCTCGAGGCGGTGACGCGCGGCGAGAGCGGCGGCGCGCCGTTCGGTGTCGGGCACGTTGTCGCCGAGCTCGGCGAAGGCCTCGCGGGTGTACTCCATGGCTTCGCGGGCGGCCTCGAGGAAGACCCGCTCGACGGCCGTGGCGCGCTCGTAGGCGGCCGACAGCACGTACTCCTGCATGCTCACCCCGGCGGCCTTCGCGGCCCCGGCGATGGCCTCGTACTGCTCCGGGTCGGGGAAGCGGAGGCTCATGGCCTTCTTCTCGGTCTTCTCGGATGCGGTCACGGTGGCAACGCTACCACTGGTGGCATCCGCGGGGAGGGGATCCGGCGGGCCGGCTTGCCGGTCCCGTTTCCCGCCCGGCCGCCGTCGCCCGCCGCCCGATGTGGTTGCTTCGCCTGGTTGACGTTCGTGGCCGAGGTCGGCCCGGGGCGGGCGGCGTCGGGCCGGAAGGTCCGGCCGGCGCCGGGAGGTGTCCGCCGCGAGGGAAGGAGCCCCGTCGCCGCCGGTACCGGGGCGGCCGGGGCGTGTGGGCCGGGGGCTCGGTAGCCTGAATGAGGGTGCGGGCCTGGAGGAGCCCTGCCGTCGGCACGGTGACGGCAACCGCCTGGCAGGCGCCCCGGCCGGGACACCCTGGATCGTCGCCTTGCGTGCAGGACCGAATATGGGCAATCGTTCACAGGCTTCTTCGGGACGCCCTTCTTCCGGACGCCGCCTCACGGGGGCCTTTGGTGACGAGGGCGTCGCCGGTTTCCTCCTCGACGACGACGGCGTCGTCCGCGCGTGGAGCGCCGCCGCCGAGCGCCTCCTCGGTGTCCGGCCCGCGGATGTCGTCGGGCGCCCGGCGGCCGAGCTGTGGCCGGAGGCGTTCGCCGGGCACCGGGGGGAAGGCGACGCCGCGCGGGCGCCGGTTCCGGAACGGCGAGCCGTCCTGATCCGCCGTGACGGCGGCGACGACGTCGTCCTGCACCTGTCGCGGTTGCTCGAGCCGGGAGGGTGCGACGGCGGGGGCACCGTGGTCATCGCCGCCCCCGCGCCGCAGGCGGCCGCCGCGGAGGGCCAGGTGATCCTGGAGGCCCTCTTCGCCCAGGCGCCCATCGGCATCGCCGTCTACGACCGGGACCTGCGCTTCGTGCGGGTCAACGCCGCCCTGGAACACATCCACGGGATCCCCGAGGAGATGGCCGTCGGCCGGCCCGTCAGCGAGATCCTGCCAGGGCTCGACGCAGGGGCGATCGAGGAGAGGATCAGGGAGGTCCTGGACACCGGCCGGCCGGTCGTCAACGCCGTCCACCAGGGGCGCACCCCTTCCGACCCGGACCGGGACCACGTCTGGCACGTCTCCTCGGTCGCGCTGACCGCGCCGGACAACACCGTCCTCGGCGTCACCGATCTGATCATCGACATCACCGATCGTCACCGGGCCAAGGAGCGGCTCGCGCTTCTGGACGAGGCCGCCATGCGCATCGGCACCACGCTGGACGTGCGGCGCACGGCGCAGGAGCTGGTGGACGTGCTCGTGCCGCGACTCGCCGACGTGGCGACGATCGACCTGATCGACGACGTCATGCAGGGCGCGGAACCCGAACCGATGGGCCGCGGTTCCCTCACGATGCGCTGCCTCGCCCGCGCGGCCGCCGACCCGGACGTCGTCAACGGCATCCGGGGCCCGGGGGAACTGCAGGGCTTTCCCCCCGACTCGCCGCATGCGCAGATCCTCGCCGACGGCCGGCCGCGGTTGATCCCCGTCGTCCGCCCCGATGCCGGATGGCTGCGGGACACCGCCGACCAGCGGGTCCGAGAGTTGCTCAGGTGCGGGATCGACTCGTTGATCCTCGTGCCGCTGCGCGCGCGGGACGCGACCTTGGGCCTGGTGCACCTGTACCGGGGGCAGGGGGCGCAGCCCTTCGAACCCGACGATCTGGTCCTCGCGCAGGACATCGTCGCGCGCGCCGCCGTCTGCCTCGACAACGCCCGCCGCTACACCAACGAGCACACGGCCGCCCTCACCCTCCACGCGAGCATGCTGCCGCGCAGCGTCCCGGAGCAGAGCGCGGTCGAGGTGGCGCATCACTACCGGCCGTCGCGGGTCCACGCCGGGGTGAGTGGTGACTGGTTCGACGTGATCCCGCTGTCGGGCGCCCGGGTCGCCCTGGTCGTGGGCGCCGTGCCGGGAACGGGTTTCCAGGCGGCCGCGTGCATGGGGCACATCTGCTCCGCGATCCGCACGCTGGCCCAGGTGGACCTCACGCCCGACGAGTTGCTCGGCCAGATCGACGACATGGTGCCGCGGCTCCTCGAGCGTGAACACGCCACCGGGTCCGCGCCGGTGGTGGAGGCCCTCAAGGGCTCGACCTGCCTCTACGCCGTCTACGACCCCGTGTCGCGGCGGTGCGTCATGGCGAGCGCCGGGCATCCGCCGCCCGCCGTCGTCGGCCGGTCCGGACAGGTGTCCGTCCTCGACGTGCCGGTCAACAGCCCCCTCGGCCAGGGGGACCCGGTGTTCGAGCCGCTGGATGTGGAACTATCCGAGGACAGCACCCTGGTGTTCTCCAGCCACAGCCTCCTGCGCCCTGCGGACACGCCCGGGACACTCGCCGCCCGGCTCAGCAGCGTCGTCGCCGACCGGGGCCGCCCGATCGAGGAGACCTGCAGCGCCATCTCCGACCTGGTCGCCGCCCACCTCACAGTGGAGGACGGCCTGGCCCTGCTCCTGGCCAGGACCCGCCCCCTGGACCCGGGCAAGCTGGCCGCCTGGACCGTGCCGTGCGTACCGGCGGCCGTGGCCGACATGCGCTCACTGGCGGTGCGGCAGCTCAGCCAGTGGGGTCTGGAGCATCTGGCCTGCTCCACCGAACTCATCGTCAGCGAGCTCGTCACCAACGCCATCCGCCACGGGCACGACCCCATCCGGCTGCGCCTGATCCTGGACCGTACGCTGATCTGCGAGGTCAGCGACGCGGCGAGCACGTCGCCGCACATCCGCCGGGCGGCCACCACGGACGAGGGCGGACGCGGGCTGTTCCTGGTGGCGAGGTGCTCGCACCGCTGGGGCACCCGGTACGCCCCGGTCGGCAAGACCATATGGGCCGAGCAGATCCTGGAGCACGTCCCGACGGCCTGAGCCGGACGGCGGCCGGTCGTAGGCGGCGGGCCCGGTCGAAGCCCGCCGGGGGGCCGGGCCGGCCTGCGGCAGGTCACGCCCGCCGCGGCGAGCGCGGTGACCGGACCGGGGTCCACGCGCATGTCGCGATGCCCTGGCCCGGGCGCCGCGCGGGGCCCGGTCGTCACCCAAGGCAGTGCGCCGTCGCGTCGACGTAGCCGCGCGGGCATGCGCGGCCCGCCCCCTGCGGCCGGATGTGGGCCGGATGCGCCGTGCGCCGGCTGCCCGGGCGCCACCGGGCGATTTCGGCCCGCCGGGGCGTCAGGCGCGTTCGGGCCGGGTACGCCGTGGCGGGGCGGTGCCCGCCTGCGGCGTCCCGGCCCGGTGGGCCGTGCTACGGGGTGACGCGCAGCAGCCGGTTGGGGGATCCGCTGCCGGGGCTGGTGACCGCCCCTGTGGTGGCCGCCGAGGTCAAGGCGGTCGCCACCTGGGAGGGAGAGGCCGTCGGGTGTCCGGCGAGGTAGACGGCGGCGGCGCCCGCGACGTGCGGGGTGGCCATCGATGTGCCGGAGATGGTGTTGGACGCGGTGTCGCTGGTCCGCCAGGCGGAAGTGATGGACGAGCCGGGCGCGAACAGGTCCAGTGCGGAGCCGTAGTTGGAGTAGTTGGCGCGGGCGTCGGTGCTGGTGGTGGCGCCGACGGTGATCGCTTCGCTGACGCGGGCGGGCGATTGACATCCTCCCGGGCTTAAAGGCCCGGGATTCCCGCCTGCTCCCGCACAAGCCGTGTGGGTCGCTTCGGGTGGGTTCCTGCTTCACGGCGCGGTGCCGGGACGGGTCCCGGTCTCGAACTTCTCGCCGGACCCGACCGACCCCTGCCACCGACGTCCGACCCTCACCTGACCCCACCGAACGAAAGTGCTGCTGACATGCGCCCCACCATCTTCACCATCGACCTCCCCGGCCCAGGACGACTGAGCACCATGGCCAGACCCCGCGGCAATGACTGGCTGGAAGACGAGATGACCGCCCTGAGGGACTACGGCGTCGACATCCTGGTCTGCACGCTCACCGGACCCGAACTCGACGACCTCGGCCTCGCAGACGAACCCCGGACAGCCGCCACGGCCGGGCTGCAGTTCGTTGCCATACCCATCCCCGACCGCACCGTCCCCGACCGCACCACGATCCTGCCCACCCTGCACAGACTCGCCGAACAACTACACGAAGGCGCACACGTCGTCACCCACTGCCGAGCCGGCATCGGACGCTCATCCCTCCTCGCCGCCGCACTCCTCATCCTCAGCGGCGTCGATCCCGACACCTCCTGGCGCCAGATCGAACGAGCTCGCGGGCTCGCCGTCCCAGACACCGCCGAGCAGCGAGAGTGGACGATGGAATTGCCCAGATAGGCATGGTGTTGTCACATCAGATTCCACGGGACCTGCGACTACCCGGCCAGGCCGGACATGGGCCGCGAGATCCACAGCGGCCTCCAGGCCGCGGAGAACTGGAACAGCGCGAACACCGTCCCGCACCAAAAGGACGGTCGCCCTGACCGCCCGACAAGGAGCACGCCGAGGCATCGATGCTCGCCCTGCACCTGCTCCCGGTCCGCGCTCGTGCACATCAACACCCCGCTGCTTCAGCAGGTCCTGTCAGAGCCGACGTGGGCGTCGCGGCTGACGGGCGAGGGCCGGCGTGGGCTGACCGCGCTCTTCTGGTCGAACGTGAACCCCTGAGGCATTTTCCGGCCGGACATGGACGCCCGGCTCGGCCTGGGGTCGGCCATCGGCGATCTGGAGTCGCACGATCGGGCATGCCGCCGACTGGCGCTCAGCACCGACACGGCCGTGCTGAGCGTCGACTTCCGCCGGGCTCCGGAACACCCGTGGCCGGCGGCTCGGCTGCCGGCGCCCTTGGCGACCTTCGTGCGCAGGCGGACGGTGGCGAACGCCGACTCGATGGGGTTCGTCGTCCGCTGCGACCGTCAAGACGGCTGTCTATCGGCGATCCGGCCTTGGTGTGGGGGTGTTTCCTCGCGTCGTTCCGGGTCTCGTGTAGAGGACTTCGCGGACCTGCTCCGCGGCGCGCAGGATGCTCTCGCTCATGAAGTCGCTGAAGCGGGCGATGTTCTCCAGGCGGACGGCGGCCGGGCTGTCGCGGCCGAGGACGGCGACGCCCTGCCGTGCGATCTCGGCGACCTGGGCGGTGCCGCGGGCGCTGGCGATCGTCGACTGGTACCAGACGTCGTCGTCGACGAAGTAGCGCTCGCGGCGGCGTTCGTCGCGTTCCCGGCTGACGAGGCCCTGATCTTCGAGGAACGCGATCGCCTTGGAGACGGACGCCGCGCTCACCTGGAGGCGCTGGACCAGCTCGGACGCGGTGAGGCTGCCCGCGTCGGCGATAAAGAGGCAGGTCAGCACCCGAGCTGTCATCTTGGGCAGACCCTGTTGCGTCAGGAGGGTGGTGAACGCCTCCTCGTACTCGCGCACGGCCTCGTCGTCGCGCCCGTGGGCCTGCGCCGGCGCCCCCTGCCCTCGGGAAGGGGCGTGCTTGCGCCGGTGGGCGCGGCGTTCGGTGGCTCGGTGGGCCAGGTCGGCGCGGTAGGCAGTGGGGCCGCCGTTGCGCATCACCTCACGCGTGACCGTGGAGGTGGGGCGGTCCAGACGCCGGGCGATCTCCGCGTAGGCGAGGCCGTCGGCCAGCCCTAGCGCGATCTGCTGACGCTCCTGCTGGGTGAGTCTGCCTCCCGGCACCGCGATCTCCCTTCGTGCCTTCCCGGACGCCGTCATCGTAGCGTTCACCTACAGCCCAATGCAACAACCAGACAGCCTGTCATTGCGTTAGATTCACACTCGCCGCAACGAAAAATTGGGCTCTAGCTGCACTGACGCGGATTTCATGCAACGAGACGGTTGCCCATCCAGCGAACGCAACGTAGCGTTCACGGTGTTAGAAACTTCGAGTGCACAAGGAGAACATGATGCAGAAGTTCGACACCCCCGCCGCGATCTCCGCCGTCTTGGACATCCCCGCCGGACGCATCCAGCTCATCGCCGCAGACCGCGCCGACACCACCGTCGAGGTCCTGCCCGCCGACCCAGCCAAGAGCAGCGACACGAAGACCGCTGAGCAGACCACCGTCGTCTACGCCGACGGCATCCTGCGGATCACGGCCCCGGCAACGAAGAACAAGATCCTCGGCGCGCCCGGATCCGTCGAGGTGACGGTCCAACTGCCCGCTGGATCCCGCGTCGAGGCCAAGGCCGCCAGCGCCGAACTCCGCGGCGTCGGTCGCCTCGGCGACGTCACCGTCGACGGCGCGTACCGCCAGATCAAGCTCGACGAAGCCGCGAGCGTCCGCCTCACCGCGATCGACGGCGATGTCGAGGTCGGCCGGCTGGGCGGCCCCGCGCAGATCAGCACCACAAGGGGCGACATCCGGATCGCCGAGGCCGTACGCGGCACGGTCGAGCTCCGCACCCAGTCCGGCGACATCTCGGTCGCCGCCGCCGCCGGCGTCTCGGCCGTCCTGGACGCCGGCACCGACCACGGCCGCGTCAGCAACGCCCTCAAGAACGACGGCACCGCCGAACTCGACATCCGCGCCACCACCTCCCACGGCGACATCACCGCCCGCAGCCTCTGAAGAAGCCAGAGCCAGGACTGTCCGGCGGGGGCCCACCGCGATCGAGATCCCGTCGGCCGCCGCCGAGAACGCGGCCGTCCGTCCCAAAGCCCGCCCTCCACGCGCAGGGCCTGGAGAAGTCGTACAGGACGCTCCCAGGCGACAAGGAGAACCACATGACGAAGAACAGATACTCCTCGACCAGCTCGAAGTGGACCGGCATGGTGCCGGTCGACGATACGGCCCTGGCCGTCACCGACACCGGCGGTCCCGGTATCCCTGTGGTCTACCTCAACGGCCAGTTCGCCACCCAGGGGTACTGGCGGCGGGTCATCGCCGAACTGGGGACGGAATGGCGGCACATCACCTACGACGAGCGGGCCCGCGGCAGGAGATCGAAGCGTTCCGCGGACTACTCCTTCGAGGCCGCCGTTCGGGACGTCGATGCCGTTCTCTCGGCCAGGGGCGTGGACCGGGTGCTGGTGGTGGGCTGGTCCTACGGGGCGTTCGTCGCGGCGCACTGGGCCAGCCGGTATCCGGACCGTACCCTGGGCGCGGTCATGGTCGACGGCGCGCAGCCGTACGACTGGCTGGACGAGGCCATGGAGCAGCGGATCCGGAAGACGTTTCGGCGGTTGAACTTGTTCATGCCGCTCCTGCGCCCGACGGGCCTGACCCCGAGGATGACTGCCGCACAGATGGCGGACAGCAACATCGAGCTCGGCAGGCTCGCCCGCGAGCGCGAGCTGGGCCCCGTGCTGGACGACATCACCGTCCCGGCCCGCTACGTGGTCGCTTCGGGGACGTCTCTCGGAAGCAAGGGAGACGAGCAGGAGCGGATCCGCGCCGGCCTCGACGAAGTGGTCGCCCGTAACGCGAACATCAAGATCAGCGCGAAGGTCGCCAGCAATCACGGTGCGATCCTCAAGAAGGACTCCCCTGCCGTTGCCGAGGCCGTACGCGAGGTCGCCGCCCTCGACCGCGGCCGGCGCTGAAGACACGATCAGCGGAGTGACGATCAGCCAGGCCGCGTCGCCGGTGTCATGGGCGAGACTCACGTGCCGGCAAACGATCGCCTGCCGGCACTCGCCCGCTCCTGATCACGTACCCGCAGGTGGGCAAGAGCCGGCACCTCGCGTCGGGCTCCCCTGGTGTCCGCGGCGGGACTCCGGAGCCCGGTGGGGCTGGGGCGGGCGGGGCCCCTCGGGGCGAGGCGGGCTTGCGCCGGCGGGCGCGCTGCTCCGTGCGCGGTGGGCAAGGTCCGCGCGGTAGCCGGTGGGGCCGCCACATTGCGCATGACCTCACGGGTGATCGTCGAGGTCGGACGGTCGAGGCTTCTGGCGATCTCCGCGTAGGCGAGGCCGTCGGCAAGGCCCGGCCCGATCGGCTGACGGTCCTTGTGGGTGAGCCTGCCTCCCAGCATCGCGCGCTCCTCCATGTCGTGCGAGGCGGCCTCCGGCGTAGCGTCCACCGTCACCCCCGTCGCCAATCGACGCGGGCGCGGGAGGTGCGGCCGTGAGCACTGCCATTGCGCCGAAAACGGCGGCCGTGAGGTGTGCTCACGTGTCCGGCACGCGGCGGCGCGGCTGTGCGCAGGCCGGCGGGCGACGCAGCTTCCCGTATCGGAAACGGCGGGCCGCCAGGCGGCGCCCCGGGGGGAAGTCCGCTCCCGCCCGCCGGGCTCCCCCTGTCCGAAAACGATCGGCCCAAGATCCGCTTTGGTGGAACTCCCGTCAGGCTGGCGTGTTCCGCCCTTTGCTCCGTTGCGTACCAGTCGAACGGGGTCCGCCGGCGGGCACCGGGGACCGGTGCCGGCCGGCCGGGGCGAACGACCCGGTTACCACTTACTGTGCAAGGAACGTTGACGTGACTGACCTCGATGCGGGGCGCAGGCGCCTGCTGAAGATGTTCGGACTCGGCGCGAGCGCCACGACCGCGGCCGTCCTCCAGGCCGATCCGGTCCTCGCCGCGACCCTGGGGTACGACGAGAAAATGGGCGTCTCCCCCGCGACGTACCGTGCGCCGGACGGTCTGGCCGAGGACACCGCGGCCAAGCGGACCGCTCTGGACTGGATCGCCGCGCACGAGAACGTCATCACCAAGCTGAGCGACGACGTGTGGGAGTACGCGGAGCTGTCCCTGCGCGAGTGGAAGTCCTCCCTGGCCACCGCCCACCTGCTGAAGGCGAACGGCTTCCGTGTCCAGTGGGGCTCGGCCGGCCTCCCGACGGCCTTCGTCGCCACCTACGGCAGCGGCGGGCCCGTGATCGGTTTCAACGCCGAGTACGACGCGCTGCCGGGGCTGTCGCAGAAGAAGGGCGCGGCCGGTCACGACCCGCTGGTCTACAACTACGACGCCTACGGCCCCACGTACGGTCCCGGACACGGCGACGCCCACAACGCGCTCGGCGCGGGCGGCACGGCCGCCGCGATCGCCGTCGCCAAGGCCGTCGAGGCGCACCGCCTCAAGGCCACGGTGAAGGTGTTCGGCAGCGCCGGCGAGGAACAACTCGTCGGCAAGGCCTACGCCGTCAAGGCCGGCGTCTACGACGGCCTTGACGCGTTCTTGGACTGGCACCCGTTCAACATCACGGTGCCGTTCTGGAACACCACCAGCGCACTGATATCCGCCACTTTCACCTTCCTCGGCGCCTCCGGCCACGGCGGCACCCCGCTGGGCAACAAGAGCGGCCTGGACGGGGCCCTGCTGATGGCGACCATGTCGGAGTATCTGCGCGAGAAGAACGTCGCGCCCTCGGGCCGGTTCCACTACGCGATCATCAACGGCGGTGGCGCCCCCAACGTGACGCCGGACATGTGCTCCATCTGGTTCTTCGTCCGCGAGGGCAGCCCGGCGCGCGCGAAGGTGCTGTACGAGAAGATCGTGGACTGCGCGAAGGCGGCGGCCCAGGCCAGCCAGACCCGTCTGGTGCACAAGTTCCACTCCGCGACGTGGAACCTGCTGGCGAACAAGGCGGGCGCGGAACTCCTGGCCGACAACATGCGGCAGATCGGTGCCCCGAAGTTCACCGACGCCGATCACGCCCTGGCCAAGGCCGTGCAGAAGTCGCTGGGCCGGCCGGAGACGGGCATGCCCACCGCGCTGACCCCCCTGGTTCCCCCGGCGGCCGCCTACACCGGCGGACTGGCCACGGACACCGCCGACATCAGCTGGCAGGCGCCCACCGCCGTCCTGCTGTCGGCGACCTACCCGCCCGGCCTGCCGAACCACAACTGGGGGGTCACCGCCACGGCGGCCACCAACATCGCCCACCAGGGCCTGCTCTCCGCGGCCCGGTACCTCGCCGCCGGCGCCGTCGACCTGATCGAGCAGCCCGAACGGCTCGAGGCGATGCGGCAGGAGTTCAAGGGCCGCACCGAGGGCGTCGCATGGGCCTCGATGATCCCGGACGGCACCCAGCCGCCGCTGTACGAGCCGCCCGCGGACTTCCTCAAGGCGACGGGCCAGAACTGGCCGCCCGAGGGCGTGACCTGGCCCGTGCCGCCGGTGATCGCCGCCGAGCAACTGGGCACCACCGGGCCCGATCTGCCGCCCGTGTCCTGATTTATCTGGGACTGGCCTGCACTGCCCTGCCCTCGGGGGGCGCCATGCGGCGCCCCCCGAGGGCAGGACGTCAGTACCCGGTGTGCGGGTTCACAGCGGTCAGGCGCGACCGCCGTTGACGCGCCGGCGGCGCAGCATGTAGACACCGCCACCGGCACCGGCGACCAGGAGCGAGGCGCCGAGCAGGGTTTCGGGGGTGTTCATGCCGATGGAACCGCCGAAGCCGGTGTCGGGGCCGCCGCCGTTGCCGCCGCCACCGCCGCCGCCGTTGCCGCCACCGCCGCCACCGCCGTAACCGCCGCCACCGCCGTAACCGCCGCCACCGCCGCCGCCGTGGCCGCCCTTGCAGCCCTTGTTGCCGCCGCGGCCGCCGCCCCACGAGTCGTCCATGTTGCGGCCGTCGTCGGAGGCGCCGCCGAAGCTCTGCGCGGTCAGGTCGTTGCCGTTGCGGTTGTCGTCGTTGCCGTTGTCGCCGTTGTCCCCGCCGTTGTCCCCGCCGTTGTCACGGCCGTTGTCGCCGCCGTTGTCGCCGCCGCCCTCACGGCCGCCGCCACCGTTGCCGCCGCCGTAACCGCCGTCATCGCCGCCGCCGTAGCCACCGCCGCCGTTGCCGCCGCCGCCGTAGCCACCGCCGCCGTTGCCGCCGCCGTAGCCACCGCCGCTGTCGTCGCCCCACCACGACTCGCATCGGTCGTCGCCGCCGTAGCCGTGGCCGCGTCCGTAACCCCCGCCGTGGTCACCGCCGCGACCGCCGCCGTAGCCACCACCGCCGTAACCGCCGCCGTGGTCGCCGCCGCGGCCTCCGCCGTCACGGCCTCCACCCTCACGCCCCTCGTTGCCGCGGCCCTCGTTGGCGCCGTTGTCGGCCGGGATCCGCAGGGTGTCGGTGTCGGTCTCCACAATGCCGGCGTTGGTGCACGTCACGACAATGGTGTAGGTGCCGGGGTCGATTCCCTGCGGGACGGTGAACGTACCGGTCCGGCCCGTCGCGGTGACCGTGGGCAGCGAGAAGGTGCCCGTCGGCAGGAACAGTCCGCCCGGGGAGGAGACGGCGGTCGCCGTACCAGCGAGGCAAGCGGCCCCGTCAGCGTTGATGGTGACGGGCTGTCCGGGATCCGCGGACGACGGGATGACGTTGACGCTGGTCTGGGCGAACGCGTGTGACGCTGGGAGAATCACCGCAGCGACCGTCATGGTCGCCGCCGCGAGAATGCGTGAACCACGCATGGGGAGGACCTCCTTGCGGACGGAGCAGGCGGGATGGGAATCCCGCGACACGTACTGCGACCTCGTCCTTGGAATCCATGGCACGAGCGCGGAGATCTTCACGCACCTCGGAATCGGCGCAGGCGGTCCCCCGGACGGGGCAGCACAGCCACAGACCGGCCGGTATCGCCGCAGGTGACAGCCATGCCCGCGACCACATCAAAAAAGTGTGAAGAGCCTGTCAAACGGGTGACGGGCAGTCAGTGCCGATCCCTGTCGTGAAGCCGCTCAGAGCCGACGCCGCGTCAGTCGATGACATGCCGACTCGGGTGACGGGTCGACAGTCGCGACAAGGCTGGTGGGGGTAGCCCCGAGCCCCTGCCTGCGTTCGGCCCGGGGTCCGCGCTGTGAACGCCGGGAGAACCGTCAGATGTTGGCAGCATCGGCACATACGGGATAAAAAGGCGCTAAAGCTCCTGGCGCCGCATCAAAGGCGACTGCCCCGCTGATGCGGCGCCAGGAACCTGCCGGTGCACCGACGCACGCCCCTACCCCGAACTGGCGGTGTTCTAGGGCCTTACAGACGATTCCGGCACCGCCCCTGCCGCCCGCGGCATCACCGGCCACCGGGGGGCGGAGCCCTGCCCACCGCACAACGCGCCCGTCGGCACGGGGCCCTGGCACGAAAAGAGAACGGGAAATTGCAGGTCAGGCGAATAAGCACGGTTCGGCGAAGCACGGCACCGGCCCGACCGCGAGATCACGCACGGCCAAATAAACCACCCGGCCGAGGCGTTGAGCGACCCGCGCCGCCGCCCTCGCGCTGACGGACGCCGGCAGCCGGAACCGCATGTGATGCCTGCGGTGTTGGCAGTACGGCGATGCGCCCCGGCGGGAACAACCCTGCCGGACGCGCCCTCGGCCCCACACCCCGCCCCGGCACCGATACGGGGCCATCGGGTGTGGTGCCCTCCGGGCTGTCGTCAGGGCTGTCTTCCAGGCTGTTCCCGGTGTCGCAGCCCAGAGCCTGTCGTTGCAGGGGAGTTCGGCATGCCGGCGTCGGGTGATCGCCGCCGGCCATGACCGGGCACGAGACCGGTGCCGCGGTGCAGTCCTGTCCCCCTGCCGGGCAACGGCTCCGGTGGCAGGGGGACTTCTGGCGTGCCCGCACTGGCGTGGAGCCGTGCGCACCCGTGCGGCGGCGGGGAAGAGGCGAACGCCGGTGCCCGTCGCCGGGCTCACCGCGAGTCTCCTCCTGTGCCGGTTCCGGGCGGCCGCGGGCCCGCTCAGGGTCGGCGGCCGGGGAGCACCGCCAGGGCCTGGGAGCGCTGTGCGACCAGGTCGTCGTAGGTGCCGTCGCGCTCGGCGAAGCGGTGCATGAGGACGCCCTTCACGAGGATTTCGCGGGGGGGGGTGGGGTCCTGTGAGAGCAGGTGCATGACCTCGGTGGCGAAGTCGTCGAGGGGCAGCGCGTGCGGGTTGACCTTCTCCTGGCCCGCTGTGGCGACGGCCGGGGGGACGAGCTCGACGACGTCCACACCGGTGCCGTCGAGTTGGGCGCGCAGCGCCTCGGAGTAGGCGTGCACCGCGGCCTTGGACGCGGCGTAGCTGGGCATGGGCGGGAACAGCAGGAAGGCGATGCCGGAGGTGACCGTGATGAAGGCGCCGGCGCCGCGCCGGACCAGGTGCGGGGTGAAGGCGTCGATGACGCGGATGGTGCCGAGCAGGTTGGTGTCGATCGTGGCCTCGGCCGCCTCGAAGTGCGCGGGGTCGCGCAGGTCCTCCATGAGCATGACGCCCGGCATCGTCACGACGGTGTCCAGGGCGGGGTACCGGGCGAGCACGGCGTCGCGGGCGGAGGTGACGGAGTCACCGTCGGTGACGTCGACGCGGAACGTGCCGAAGCCTTCTCCGGCGAGTTCCGACAGTGCCGTCCGGGAGCGGCCGGCGACGGCCACGGTGCTGCCCGCCGCGGCGAACCGGCGGGCGAGCTCCCGCCCGATGCCCGAGGTTCCGCCGACGACGAGAACGGTGCGGTCGGAGAGGTCCACAAGATCTTCCTTTCGGTCCAGGACGCCGACGGCGTGCGGGCCGGCGGCGCGGACAGTGATGTCCGCCGTCTCTTGCAGGACGGCGTCACCGAAGTCTCGGGCCGGTCCCGCCGGGTGCGGCAGTGCCCCGGTCTTCCCTGGTCCTGCCAGGGCCCCCTCTGCGGCGCGAGCAGCGCATTACGGTGGCGGTATGAAGGATGAGGAATCCGGCAGCCGGCTCGGCAGCTACCTGCGCGCCCGGCGCGAGCTGGTCTCCCCCGCGCAGGCGGGGATCCCTTCCGGCGGCAACCGGCGGGTGCCCGGCCTGCGCCGTGAGGAGGTCGCCCTGCTCGCCGGCATCAGCCCCGACTACTACCTGCGTCTGGAACGAGGCCGCGACAAGAACCCCTCGCCGCAGGTCCTCGAAGCGCTCGCGCGGGTCCTTCGGCTCGACGACGTCGAGCGGACGTATCTGCTCGGCCTCGCGGCGGCCCGCCCCAGGGCGCCGCGCCGCAAGCGGCCCGAGCACGTACCGGAGCGGGTCCACGCGCTGCTGGCACACCTTCAGATCCCCGCGTTCGTCGAAGGGCGCGCGTTCGACGTCCTGGCCTCCAATCCCCTGGCCGTCGCGCTCTCCCCCCGGCTGCGGCCCGGCCAGAACCGGCTGCGTTTGCTGCTCCTCGACCCCGAGGAGCATGCCTTCCACCAGGACTGGCCGAAAGCCGCCGCCGATTTCGTCGCCGCCCTGCGCACCACCATCGGGGACGACACCGACAACCCGCGGTTCGTCGAGCTCGTCGGCGAACTCGCCCTGTCCAGCCAGCGGTTCCGCATCCTGTGGGCCCGCCACGACGTCCGGGGCCTGGACGGAGGCACGACCACGGTGAACCATCCCGTCGTCGGGGAACTGAGCCTGCACCGCGACAAACTCCCCATCGACGACGTCATCCTCGTTGTGTACTACCCCGACAAGGACAGCGACAGCGACGAGAAACTGCGGCTGCTGGGGACCCTCTCCCACACCGCGTCCCCCGGCACGGCACCCGACAGGCCGGCGGACCCCCCTTCCGCGAAGACCGTCTGAGGACCACTGCCGAGGCCGCGCCGCCCCCGTCTCATGGCGGCGAAGGCACCGGTGCCCCTCACCGCGGTCGCCGGCTGGAAGCGACCCTCGAGGAGGAGAACAGCCTGTGCGACGCAACGAGAGCGGCCCGCTCACGACCAGGGGCGTGCTGGTGCTGGTGGCAGCGGTGCTGGCCGCCTTCGCCGTGGCCATCCACAGCACCCGGGGCTCAGGCCCCACACCGCAGGAGTGCCGTTACATCGGGCCCCGGCCGCACTGCGCCACGCCCAGCCCCTCCCCGTCCGGCCTGCCGGGCCCCGGCTTCCCGACGAGCGGCATCTTCACAGCACCTGCCGGTTAGTGCCCGGTGCGGCGTCGTGGCCTTGGCCGGGTGAGGTGGACGCCGCTGCGACCTGGCGGGCAGTAGTCAGGCGTCCCGGGTTTGGTGTCCGAGCGATCCGGAGCCCCGGTAGGGTCGAAGCCCATGGAGAAGTGGGGCGCACGTCTGTATGGGGATTCGTGAAGGAGCTACCGGCACGCTTCCGCGTGCTGCTGGCAGGGCACACGGGGCACGAGCGTCATCCCGATCTGGCGTGGACGCCCGCAGCGTACGTCAGCCATGTCACCGACAACCTGCGGAACTGGGCAGAGCGACTCGCCGGAGCCCGGCTGTCAGGCGCTGTCCACCGTACCCGGCTACGACCCGGACCTTGTCGCGCAGGCCCGCCACTACAACGAGATCGCTCCCGCCGCGGCGCTGTGGTCACTGGAGCACGCGGTCGACGCCTGGGCGGAGTCGGTGACGTCGGCGCTGGAAGAGGGGATCGTGCTGCGGCATGCCACCCGCGGGGTCCAGCGCGCCGAGGATGTCGCGCGCAACAACGCCCACGACGGGTACCACCATGCCTGGGATGTCACGCGCATCCTGCGGTACGCGACACCTGCGTGAGCGAGGAACGACCCCCGCATGATCACAGGGATTCGCAGAGGCCGGCCTGGATCCGTATCCGTCCCAAGGCCGGCCCGGCACGTCCGTGTTGCCGTCCCGCTTCAGGAACCTGTGGGTCGAACCGCTGGGCCGGCGAAGGGTCGACGACGCGTACCGAGGCCTGATCTGGCGGCCCACTCCGGCACGGTCCGGCCGGGACCGGGCGGCCCGGTGGCGTGCCTGTCACCGGGCCGCCGGTGCCGGCACGCGCTGAGCCGCGTGCCGCACGGCCGCGATGGTTCAGCGGTCGTGGAGAACTGCCGGACGGGTGACCGGAACGACGGTCAGCAGGTCGTCCAATCCCTTGAAGTCGTCAGGGTTGGTGGTGAACAGGGGCAGGCCTTCGGCGATGGCGGTCGCGGCGATCATCAAGTCTGCGACCCGGCGCCGAGGTTTGCGGCCCGCGCCGATCACGGCGGCGCAGACCCTGCCGTAGATGCGGGCGGCTTCCGCGTCGAAGGGAATCGGATCGAACTCGTTCTCCGCGCGCTGCAGTACATCCATGCGCCGGGCACGTTCGGCGTACTCGTCGTAATCGCCCTGTTCGTCGTTTCTGCGGACCTCATGAGGCCCCGCCGACAGCTCGGCCAGGGTGATGGCGCTGATCGCCACCTCGACAGGCAGTTCATCCGGGTCCACCCACCTGCGGAGAATCATGATGTTGGTGTCCAGCAGCCCCTGTTCGTACTCAGCGGGCATAGGGGTCACCCGGCTCCTGATCGGCGGTGGCATCCTGATCGGCCCGGAAGGCGTCCAGCGATACATCCGGTGCGGTCCGCGACATGGCGGCAAACTCGCTGCGGGGCACAAAACGCCGGCGCCGGCGCAAGGGGACCAGCTCACCGATGCGGTGACCGTCCCGGGTGACGATGAACGCCTGGCCGCTCTGGACGGCGTCCATGATTTCTTTCGACCTGGTACGCAAATCACGCTGCGTGATCTCCGGCTGCGCTGTCATACCAGCCACCATAAACGCCGGTGGCACCTGGTGCCACCCCGTAGCACCAGGTGCCCATGGGGTGCGCGGGGCAGCCGCCCGAGCGAACGGGGTCGTCGGGCGCCGCCTGTCCGAGCGTTCGCCGCGCGGGACGCGGCCGGGCCGGCCCGCCTGGCCGGCGGGCCGGCCGTGGGCGGCCTGGCGCCGGACGCGGGCGTCACGTCACGGTGTGGGTGCCGGTGCCGGTCGAGGGGGCGGAGGTGGCGCTGCCGGAGTAGGAGGCGGTCAGGGTGTGGGGGCCGGGTCGGACGGGGTTGAACGACGCGGTCGCGACGCCGCCGATGAGGGGCACCACTTGCGGGTTGCGGTCGCCGAGGACCAGCACGATGGTGCCGGTGGGTGTGCCGGTCGAGGGCGGTGTCGCGGTGACGGTGGCGGTGACGGTGACCTTGGTTCCCGGCGAGGAGGGGTTGGGGGTGGAGGTCACCGTGGTGGTGGTGGCCTGCCGGGTCACGGTGTGCCCGTCGACGGCCTGGGAGGCCGCGTGGTCGGTGTCGCCGCCGTAGGAGGCGGTGACGGTGTAGGGGGCGGGGATGGCGGTGGTGTAGGTGTGGGTCGCGGTGGCCGCGCCTGCCGTCAGCGTGGCGGTGACGGCGGGTCCGCCGTCGCCGAAGGTGAAGGTCATGGTGCCGGTCGGGGGTGCGGTGCCGGTGGTCTGGGGTGTCACCGTGGCGGTGGCGGTCACGGTTTGGCCTGTCGCTGAGGGGTCCGGCGTGGTGGTGACCGCGGTGGTGGTGGCGGTCTGGCCGACGGTGTGCCGGTCCGTCGCCGTGGACGGCTGGTGGTGGGGGGATCCGTTGTAGGCGGCGGTGACGAGGAAGGGGCTGCCCAGGCGGGTGGCGTAGGCGTGGCCGGTCGTGGCGACGCCGGCGGTCAGGGGGGCCGTGGCGTCGGGGGTGCCGTCGCCGAAGGAGAACGTGACCGTGCCCGTCGGCACCGGCCCGCC